>JAEUNN010000093.1 GCA_016791085.1 Rhodocyclaceae bacterium
AACCGGCCCGGCGGCCAAAGTCCATGCCGGCCGGGCGGGACGCCGTGCCGCCGGCTGGGTGGGTGCGCTGCTCATCGCGGCGGTGCTGGCATTGGCCGCCTACGACATCGAGCGCAGCTACCGGCGGACCGTGCTCGAAACCGGGCGCAAACTCGATACCCAGGCCCGCGTAATCGCCGAACAGACGGCGCGCAGCCTGCAGGCCATAGACGTGGTGCTGCGCCACTTCGCCGAGCGCTATCACGACGGGCAGTTCGACCGGGCGACGCCCGAACAATTGCACAACTATCTGCGCGAGCAGGCCATCGGGCTGGTACAGAGCAACGGCCTGGTGATATTCGGCGCCGACGGCATGACGCTCGCGACTTCCTTTGCGCCGCCCGCGCAAACCGCCAGTTACGACGTGAAATACCACCCCATCTACAAAACCCTGAGCGAGCGCCGCGACATCGGGCTGCTGGTCGAAAGTGCGACCTACAGCCGCCTGGACGATGCCTGGATCATGCCGATGGCACGGCGCCTGGAAAACCGCGAGGGGAAATTCGCCGGCGTGATCGGCGGCCGCGGCCGCATCACCTACTTTCAGGATTTTTATCGCGACATCGCGCTGGAGCCCGGCACCAGCGTCACCCTGATGCATCGCAACGACACGCTCATGGCGCGCTACCCGCCGGTCGAAGGCAGCTTGGGCAAGTCCTATCCCACCTTCGAGGCGATGCGCAAAACCTATGCGGAACAGCACCCGGAACCGACCCGCCGCATCAGCGCCATCGATGGCATGGAGCGCTTCGCGGCGCTGCAGGCGGTGCCGGACTATCCGCTGGTGGTGGTGGTGGCGCTGGAAAGCCAGGCGGCCCTGGCGGGCTGGCGCGCGCAAGCCTGGGCGAGCGCCGCGCGCACCTTGACCCTGGCGCTCTTGGCGGCCACGCTGCTGATTTATTTGCTGCGCCAGCTCGGCCGCCTGTACGCGGCGCGCGCCTCGCTGGAAGAGTCGCGCGAGCGCTACGCATTGGCGGTATCCGGCTCGGACGACGGCATCTGGGATTTCAATTACGTGACCAACCAGGCCTTCGCGTCGCGCCGCACGCGCGAAATTCATGGCCTGGCGCCGGAACCCGAAACGCAGCCACTGGACCGCTGGCTGGCCGAACTGCAATTCCACCCGGAAGATTTGCCGCGCCGCCTGGCCGCCATGCGCGCCCACCTGGCCGGCGAAACGCCGGCTTATGTGGGCGAATTCCGCATCCGCCACGCCGACGGCGAATATCGCTGGGTGCGCATACATGGCCTGTGCCTGCGCGACGCCCAGGGCCGGCCGCAGCGTATGGCCGGTTCGGTCAGCGACATTGATGCGCGCAAGCGCGCCGAACAGTCGCTGCGCGTGAGCGAACAGCGCTTTGCGGCAGCGGTATCCGGTTCCGACGTGGGCATCTGGGAAATCGATTATGCCCAGCACAGGGCGTATGGCTCGCGCCGCTGCCGGGAAATTCTCGGTCTCGATCTGACGCCCGAAGAACAGTCGGCGGAAAGCTGGCATGCGGACATTGCCGCGCGCATGCACCCCGACGACGTCGGCCGCCGCGCGGCGGCCCTGGCCGATCACCTGGCCGGCCGCGCGCCCGCCTATGAAGTCGAATATCGCATTGCGCGGCCGGGCGGCGCCTGGTGCTGGGTGCATGTGCACGGGCGCTGCCTGCGCGACGCGCAAGGCCAGCCCCTGCGCATGGCCGGCTCCACCAGCGACATCGACGCGCGCAAGCGCGCCGAACAATCCCTGCGCGAGAGCGAACAGCGCTTTGCGCTCGCGGTGGCCGGGTCCAATGACGGAATCATAGACTGGGACATCGTCGCAGACCGCATGTTTACGTCCGAGCGGACGCTGCAAATTCTGGGTGTCGTCACCTCGGAAACCATGCATACGCGCGCACAGTGGCTGTCCAAGCTGCAACTGCATGCAGACGACAGGGCGCGCCACGACGAAGAACTGCGGGCCTATCTGGACGGCCGGACGGCGCTGCGCGACGGCGAATACCGCGTGCTGCACCCGGACGGCCAATATCGCTGGGTGCGCGTGCGCAACATGTGCGTGCGCGATGCCGGCGGGCGTCCGGTGCGGCTGGCCGGTTCGGTCAGCGACATAGATGCACGCAAGCGTGTCGAATCCGCGCTGCGCGAATCGGAAGAACGTTACCAGCTTGCCGTGGCCGGCTCCAACGAAGGCCTGTGGGACTGGGATCTGGCCAGCGACCTGATGTTCGTGTCGCCGCGCGCGCAGTCCTTCATGGGCCTTGCGCCCAGCGAGCCGCGCCGGCCCCGGCGCGAGTGGCTCACGCGCGGGCACACCCACCCGGACGACATTCCCGGCGTGCGAGCGGCGCTATCGGCCCATCTGCACGGCAGCACCCAGCACCTGTCGGTGGAATTCCGCATGCGCCATGCCGACGGCCAGTGGCGCTGGCTGCGCCAACGCGGCATCGCGCTGCGCGATGCGGCCGGCAAACCTTACCGCATGGCCGGGTCGATGGAAGACATTAGCGACACCAAGCGCGCCGAGGCCGAACGCGACCGCCTGGAGTCGAAACTGCGTCAGGCGCAAAAACTCGAGGCCATGGGCACTTTGGCCGGCGGAATCGCGCACGACTTCAACAACATCCTGTCGGCCATCCTGGGTTATGGCGAAATGGCGCACAAGGACGCGCCCGAAAATTCGCGCCAGCGCCGCCATCTCGAAGCCGTGATGCATGCCGGCCAGCGCGCCAAGGCGCTGGTCGAGCGCATTCTGGCATTCAGCCGCAGCGGCATGGGCGAGCGCGTGCCCATACACGTGCAATCGGTGGTCGGCGAGGCGCTCGATCTGGTGCTGGCTTCGGTACCGGCCGGCGTGGTGCTGCGGCGCCGGCTGGAAGCCGGCGATGCCGCCGTGGTGGGCGATCCTACGCAAATCCACCAGGTGGTCATGAACCTGTGCACCAATGCCGTACAGGCCATGCCGGCCGGGGGCGAACTGGACGTGTCGCTCACGCGCATGGAAATGGACAGCACCACACTCGCCACCAGCACGCTGGCGGCCGGCAGCTATCTGCGCCTGACCGTGGCCGACAGCGGGGTGGGCATACCGCCCAATATCATCGAGCGCATATTCGATCCGTTTTTCACGACCAAAGAGGTCGGCGTGGGGTCCGGCCTGGGCCTGTCCTTGGTGCATGGCATCGTGACCGACCTGGGCGGCGGCATAGAGGTGGATAGCCGTCCCGGCGCGGGCGCGCGCTTCAACGTCTATTTGCCCTGGCGCGGCGAGGTGAAGCCGCAGGCCCCGCTTGCCGAGTGCATCGCGCAGGGCGCGGGCCAAACCGTGCTGGTGGTCGATGACGAACCGGCCCTGGTCGAACTGGTCGAGGAAATGCTTGCGGAATGTGGCTACGAGCCGGTCGGCTACTGTTCCAGTACGGCGGCGCTGGCGGCCGTGCGCGAACAGCCCGGCCGGTTCGATGCCGTGCTGTCCGATCAGACCATGCCCGGCCTGACCGGCGAAGAACTTGCGCGCGAATTGCGCGCCTTGCGGCCGGACCTTCCGGTCGTGCTCATGAGCGGCTTCGTGAGCGCCGCTCTGGTCGAACGTGCCCGCGCCGCCGGCGTGGCGGAAGTGCTTGCCAAGCCCCTGGCGCAGGAAGAAATCGCGCGCTGCCTGGACGCCCTGCTCAGGGGCTGAGGCAGGGACTGCGGCCGGCCCGGCAAGCGGCCGAATTCCCGCCTCGCCGTTCTCCCAGCCGCAGGGCGGAAAGGCGCTGCGCCTGCCGCCCTATGAAGCGCGTGCGCGGTAGCGAGGGTCGTGGCCGTGGCCGTGGCGCGCGCCTGCGCCGTAGCGAGGATTTCCGCCGCGGCAAGAATTTCCACTTCCCCTTACGGCGGATTACGCCTGCGGCTTATCCGCCCTACGCCTTACGCCCGGCTAAAGGCGCGGAGCGCGAGCCGGTCCGACGAATCCGATGCATCGCGCCCGGCCAGGTCGCCCGTGTGCGCCTGTTTTTTTCTGCGTTCGCCCGGAACCGGCGACTGGGCGTTGGCATTGCGCAGCGGCCGGCGCTGACTGCCCGCATGGAGCGCCGGCGCGCGCAGGCGAAACAACATCACCCACTTCGGGGCTTCATTGAGCTATCGAAACGCTCGACCGGGGAAGCTGGATTTCAATTGAAACCGGCGCCGCGGCTCGCGCAACCGGCGTGCAACCGGGGCCGGCGAAAGTGGCGGCACGCGCAGACGCAAGCGCAATTCCCCGCCCCCATACAACAAGGAGATCGCGATCATGACGACCACGCCACGGCAGGGCCCCGGCTACCGACCGGCCCACTCGTTTCCGGCCGCCGGACACGGTCCGGACGGCTGTCGCCATCCGGCTGTCGCCCCGCATGGGACGCTCGAACACAAAGCACGCCTGCTCACGGCCTGGTGTTCCATGCTGGCGGCGGCGGCATTAACCACCGGCTGCGCGTCCGCGCCGGCGCGGACGGCGGCGCCCGCCGCGTCCATCGCCCAAGCATGCGGCGCGCTCGCCGCCGACATCGCCCGCGCCGAAGCCGCCCGCCTCGCCGCGTCCCAAAAGCAGCAGGACGCCTGGAAAGCCGTCATTCCATTCGCGATCGCGGCGCGCTACGCCAGGGCGCAAGCCGAGGGCGCCGAGGCAGACCAGGCGCTCGCCGCGCTCACCATCGAATTCACGCGCCAGGGATGCGACCGCCATGACGCCTGAAAAAACCACGCTGGAACTGCGCACGCCGCCGCTCATTTCGCTGCGCATGCCCATGGATGTGTCGGCCTACGGCATGGCCGCCAGCGCGCAATTGCTGTGGCGGCTGGGCGAAACCGGCAAGCAGATGACCACCACCCAGGCCGGCGGAACGCCCGCAGACGAATACAAGACGGTGTGCGAATTCATGCGCCTGTACGCCACGCTGCGCTTTTATCAGCTGGCGTTGCTGCTCGGCACCAGCGGCAGCATCGTCACGGCCTTATCCACGCAGGCCGCGCGCCTTAGTTTCATCGCCACGGATTTGCTGCGTGCGGGCGGCATGATCATCAGTCTTGCCTTTCTGGTCATGGAATTCCGCGCCACTTCGTATTGGCACCGGCTGCGCGACCGCGGCAACGAACTGGCGCAGCGCCTGGGCTACCAGCCGTTTCCGGTGTCCTCGCGCTGGGACCCGCTAACCACCAGCGGCGCCAGCCTGTATCTGCACAGCTTCGTCGCGGCACTTTGGCTGACCAGCCTCCTGCTGCATGTTCAGTCTGGCCGCTAGCCGCGTCCGCCCACCCCGCCCAAGCAAACAGGAGTACCACCATGCATAGCGATGTACTTATCGTCGGCGCCGGACCGACCGGCTTGTTTCTCGCCAACCAGCTTGCGCGGCGCGGCCTGCGCCCGCTCATTATCGACCGCAGCGCGGGGCCCGCGCAGCAATCGCGGGCCATGGCGGTGCAGGCGCGCAGCCTGGAAATTTTCGCCAAACTGGGTATCGCCGAACGCGCGCTCGAACTTGGCAAACGCGGCAACGCGGCCACCTTGTGGGTGGAAGGCAAGCGCCGCGCCCGCATTCCGGTTGGCGACATCGGCCAGGGGCTGAGCCCCTATCCGTTCGTGCTCATGCTGGGTCAGGACGACAACGAGCGCATCCTGGGCGAAAAGCTGCGCGAGTGGGGGCTTGCCGTGCAGTGGAACACCGAACTGGTGGCAATGAAACAAACCGCCGATCATGTCGAGGTAAGGCTGAAACTGCCCGATGGCACGCCGCGCCAGCTTGACGTCGCGTGGATTGCGGGTTGCGACGGATCGCGCAGCGCGGTGCGCGAACTGTGCGGCATAGGCTTTCCGGGCGAACCGTATGAACAGGTATTTTTCGTGGCCGACACCGTGGCGCGTGGCCCCATGGTGCCGGGCGAACTTAACGTCTATCTGACGAACAACGGCTTCCACCTGTTTTTCCCCATGCGCGGGCAAGATAAATGGCGGGTGATAGGCATACTCCCGGACACTTTACGCGGCACGCCCGACCTGACTTTCGAACGAATTGTGTCGCACGTGCAGCACGCTGCCGGCAGCGGACTAACGTTTCAGGCCTGCAACTGGTTTTCGACTTATCGCATCCATCACCGGCGCGCCGAGCGTTTCCGTGATGGCCGTTGTTTCCTGCTCGGTGACGCCGCCCACGTGCATAGCCCCATGGGCGCCCAGGGCATGAACACCGGCCTGCAGGACGCCTACAACCTGGCCTGGAAACTGGCCCTGGTCGTGCAGGGGCAGGCCGGCGCGCCACTGCTGGATACTTACGCGGAAGAGCGCCAGCCGGTTGCCGACCACCTGCTGCGCACGACCGATCGCGCCTTCATGCTGGTGGTGAAGGATGGCTGGCTGGCACGCCTGTTTCGCACGCGCATTTTGGCCCGGATCGCGG
>JAEUNN010000102.1 GCA_016791085.1 Rhodocyclaceae bacterium
AAAGTGTGCGTGCAGCCTGCGGCATCTGCGGCGCGTTCGATCAGGCAATCGGCAAAATCGGCATTGCCATCGCGGTAGCGGCGCAGCGCTTTCCAGACCGTGGCCGCGTCGGCGATCAGCAGTTCCCGCGTTCCGAGCAATGTTTCGAGCACCCGCGTTATTTCGGTGCGCGTGGCCGCGTAGCATGCGTTCAGCACCCACACCAGTTCGACCACCACGACCGTGCTTACATAGCCCGGCGCGTCGGCGCCAAGTGATTCGATAAGCCGCGTTGCGATGGGCGACTGGGTTGGGTCGTCCTGGGCAATGTAGCGCACCAGCACATTGGTATCGAGGCCGGTCATGCGGCTTTTCCGCCCTGCGCGGCGATGGCGGCATTCATGGCTTCTATCGATACCGCGGTGTCGGGCTTGCGCACCAGTCCTTTGAGTGCCGTGATCGACAGTGTTGCGGCAACCAGTTCGTAGCGGCCGGGCGCAATTTCGACGAATTCCACCTTGTCGCCCGCCGCCACGCCCAAAGCGTCGCGTACCGTGGCAGGAATCGTGATTTGGCCTTTGCTCGTGACGGTGGCGGTGGTCATGGGTCATCTTTCGGCGTGGTTTCCTTACTTTATAGTAAGGCGCGGGTATGTACAAGGCGGGAGCGCGACCGCGCGGGGATTCGGGGCGTGCGTGGGGAATCCGGTCACGGTGTGGGAGGGTTGCGGGAATGCGATTGCGTCCGGGGCGAAAATCGGCGCGAGATCGGCCGCAAGAATTGATCGCCGGCGCATCCAGGTTACGGGTTGGCGTCGGAATCGAGACGCTTGGGCAGCGTCTGCGCGGGACGGAATATTCCACTCCGTCCCGAAGGCCGATACCCATCGAGCGCCCGGCGTGAAAATGATGGGTATCGCTGCGTTCAACCCGTCCTATGCGGCCACAAATCCTGCGGACGGGGCAGCATGCCACGTCCGGCGGTAGCGCGTTGCTTGGGGTGAGCTTGCGAATCCCAAGTTTCCACAGCTTGGTGCCGCAGAGCTTGGGGTTCCTGTCGTCACCCCGATCTACGCTTGCTGGCTGCGCGGGCGTCTCACCTGCGCGCGGTGTGGGTCGAAGCGGCTGGCGGGCGGGACGCCCGCTCCCCCAGGGAACAGGGCTCGTCGCCCGGATGGAGCGCAGCTTGCGTAGGGCGGAAAAGCGTAGCGCATTCCGCCGCATGCAGGCATTTGAGCGCTCCATACGGCGGATTGCGCCTGCGGCTTATCCGCCCTACCGCTGCTGTTCGTCCAACTGCGCCTGGAACGCCGCGTCGGTGTAGAGGCGGGCGACTTCGTATTCGTCCCGCCGCGGGACGGAGTATGCCACTGCGTCCCGAACCTTACGGCCTTGCGCGAGGCGCAGGCCCAGCGTTTTTCCATCACTGCAAATATTGCGGACGGGGCAACATGCCCCGTCCGGCGATGCAATTCTATAAAGACTTCTCTCCGTAGGGACTACGATGCTGGCGGCGGGTCGGCCGGGCAGGCGCGCGGTTCAGCGCCTTGCGGGCCGAAGTCCGCCGCGGGCGCAGCGCTTCACTTTTTCAGAAGCAGCGGAAGTACGCGCATTCGCGTGCGCATGGGGTCGACAGTGACCAAAGCGCCTGCGTCGAGTTCGGCAGGCAATCGGCGTATGGCGTCGATTACACGAACACCTATCACCTCCGGTCTGACATCGTCAGAACGGATTTGCACCACACTTGGTTTGTCGCCGTGCGTCGCCGCAAGAATGGCGCTGAAATCCAGGTCGTGCGTCAGGACCACATAACTATTGGTTTTGGCGTAGGCCATGATGTCGGCGTCGGATGCATCGGCCGCACCTACCTTCGACCAATGGGCTGCTGCGCTTCGCGCGGCGTCAAGCAAGCTCACCCAGCGTGGCGACAGATTCATGTCTGCCAGGCGCTTCATTCGCCTGCCAGACGGATTTCGCGCTCCTCTGCGCGCCAGGCGGCGTAACGTAGTGCCTGAAGAATATCTTCGCGCTCCAGGTATGGGAAATCCGCAAGGATTTCATCGATGCCCTGACCCGCGCCGATCTGGCCGACGATCATGCCCACCGTCACGCGCATGCCGCGCACGCAAGGCTTTCCGCCCATCAGGCCTGGCCGCTGTGTAATGCGATCAAACGGTCCCATTGCGCGCCGCCCCGTATCCGAAATCGCTTGAACGATAGCCGAAGCAATGCGGCAATTCAACATCGGTTTTGCATCAAACCGAAGCCTGAATGGTCGCCACAGCCACGCAACCGCGTTTCCCGGATGCAGGCCACAGGCCGGAATCCTCGCGCGGGACGGAGTATCCCACTCCGTCCCGAACGGTTCGGAGTTGCGACGGGCAGAGAAGAAATCTTTGCACGATCGCTACAAATCGTGCGGACGGGGCAAAATGCCCCGTCCGGCGGTAGCGGGGTTCCCCGTGCCGCGTCGACCGACCGGCGTCCGTCAGGCCGCTTGCGCCGCCTTGGCCCTGCTGCCGCAAGCCGCTTCGAAGCGCGCGAGCCGCGCTTCGCGCTCCGCGCGCGCGCGTTCCATGCTGGCCAGCTTGATCGGGCCGAAGCCGCGTATCTGTTCGGGTAGTTCGGCCAGGTCCACGGCGGCCGCCAGGTTGGCGGGCGCGAGGCGCGGCAGCAGGGCTTCGATGTCGGCGCGGTATTGCACGATCAGTTCGCGTTCCAGGCGGCGTTCTTCGCTGCGTCCGAACAGGTCGAATTTCGTGCCGCGCAGGCCTTTCAGGCGTGCGAGCCAGCCGAACAGTTTCATCATCCAGGGGCCGTAGCGGCGCTTTCCGGGGCGGCCGCTGTTGGGGTCGATGGCGTTGAATAGGGGCGGGGCGAGGTGGAATTCGAGGTGATAGTCGCCTTCGAACTGTTCGTTCAGTTGCGCCTGGAATGCCGGGTCGGTGTAGAGGCGCGCGACTTCGTATTCGTCCTTGTAGGCCATCAGTTTGTACAGATAGCGCGCCACGGCTTCGGTCAGGCGCGTGCTGCCCAGGGCGGATTCGGCGCTGCGCACTTTGGTCACGAAGGCCGTGTAAGCGGCCGCATAAGTGGCGTCCTGGTAATCCGTGAGCAGCGCGCTGCGGCGCGCGATGAGCTGGTCCAGCTGCACGCCGGGAGCAAGCGGCAGCGGCTCGGGCGGCAGCACGTGGCGCTTCACGGCGGCCAGGTCGCAGGCCGCGCGGCGGCCCCACAGCACGGCCTTCAGATTCATGTCCACGGCCACGCCATTCAGTTCTATGGCGCGCGTGAGCGCGGCCAGCGATACCGGCAGCAGTCCGCGCTGCCAGCAATAGCCGAGCAGGAAACTATTGGTCGCGATGGCGTCGCCCATCAGTCGCGTGGCCAGGGTTTGTGCGTCGATAAAATCGACCCGGCCGGCGCCGCAACTGTCGGTGATTACCTGCTGCATTTTGCCGAGCGGGAATTTCCAGTCCGGGTTGGAAGTGAAGTCGGCGGTGGGTGTTTCGGTGCAATTGACCACCGCGCGGGTTTTGCCGGCCATGGTTTTGGCCAGGGTTTCGGTCTGCGCGGTGGTGATCACGTCGCCGCCCAGGATGGCGTCGGCTTCGCCCGCCGCGATGCGCACGGCGTGCAGATGTTCCGGGTGATCGGCGATGCGCACGTGGGAAAACACGGCGCCGCCCTTTTGCGCGAGGCCGGTCATGTCCAGCACGGTGGCGCCCTTGCCGTCCAGGTGGGCGGCCATGCCCAATAGCGCGCCCAGCGTGATCACGCCGGTGCCGCCCACGCCGGTAATCAGGATGCCGTAAGGCTGGGCGGTGCCGGGCAGATCGACCAGGGGCGGCTCGGGGAAATGCGTATCGTCGCCGCCGGCGGCCTGGCCGCGCCGCAATTTGCCGCCATGCACGGTCACGAACGACGGGCAGAAGCCATTCAGGCAGGAATAGTCCTTGTTGCAGGCGGATTGGTCTATGGCGCGCTTGCGGCCGAAATCGGTTTCCACCGGCACCACGGCCAGGCAGTTGGATTGCGTGCCGCAATCGCCGCAGCCTTCGCACACCGCGGTGTTGATGTAGGCGCGCACGGCCGGGTCGGGATAGCGGCCGCGTTTGCGGCGGCGGCGTTTTTCGGCCGCGCAGGTCTGGTCGTAAATGAGTGCGGATACGCCGCGATAGGTGCGCAGTTCTTTCTGCACCATATCCAGTTCTTCGCGGCCGCGCAGCGCCACGCCGTGCGGCAGGTCCGCGATGCCCCAGGGGCGCGCCGTGCCGTCGGTGAGCACGACGATGTTATGCACGCCTTCGGCCGCCAGTTGCTGCGCGAGTTGCGGCACGCTGAGGCTGCCGTCCACGGGCTGGCCGCCGGTCATGGCGACCGCATCGTTGTACAGAATTTTGTAGGTGATGGGCACGTTCGCGGCCACCGCCGCACGTATCGCCAGCACGCCGGAATGGAAGTAGGTGCCGTCGCCCAGGTTCACGAATATGTGCTCTTCGTCCGTGAACGGGGCCTGGCCTATCCAGCCCACGCCTTCGCCGCCCATGTGCGAAAACGTGGAGGTATTGCGGTTCATCCAGGTCACCATGTAGTGGCAACCTATGCCGGCCGTGGCGCGCGACCCTTCCGGCACGCGCGTGGAGGTGTTGTGCGGGCAGCCCGGGCAAAAGTACGGGATGCGCGCGATGGGCACCACGGGCTGGGCCAGGGATTTTTCTTTGGCGCTCAGAAATTCCAGGCGCGCGCGTATGCGCTCGGAGGTGTGGAAGCGCTCTATGCGCGAGGCGATCGCGCGCGCCACCATGGCCGGCGTTAGTTCGCCCGCGGCGGGCAGCAGCCAGTCGCCGTGCGGCAACGCCCATTCGCCTTTTTCGTCGAATTTGCCGATCACGCGCGGGCGCACGTCCTCGCGCCAGTTGTACAGTTCTTCCTTGAGCTGGTATTCGAGCAGCTGGCGCTTTTCTTCGACCACCAGTATTTCTTCCAGGCCGTCGGCAAATTGCCGCACGCCTTCGGATTCCAGCGGCCACACCATGCCGACCTTGTACAGGCGCAGCCCGATTTCGGACGCCATGCGCTCGTCTATGCCGAGGTCGGCCAGCGCCTGGCGCACGTCCAGGTAGCTTTTGCCGGCCGTGATGATGCCCAGGCGTGGGCGCGGGCTGTCGATCACGATGCGGTTCAGGCCGTTCGTGCGGCAATACGCCAGCGCGGCATACAGCTTGTGGTGCAGCAGGCGCTCTTCCTGCACCAGCGGCGGATCGGGCCAGCGCAGGTTCAGGCCGCCGGGCGGCAGCGCGAAATTTTCCGGCAGCAAAATTTGCACGCGCGCCGGATCGACATCGACGGTGGCCGACGATTCGACCGTATCGGCCAGCGCCTTGAACGCCACCCAGCAGCCCGAATAGCGGCTCATGGCGAAGCCGTGCAGGCCGTAATCGAGATATTCCTGCACGCCGGCCGGCGCCAGCACCGGCATCATGACCGCCTTGAATATGTGCTCGGTCTGGTGCGGCAGCGTGGATGACTTGGCGGCGTGGTCGTCGCCGGCGATGGCCAGCACGCCGCCGTGGCGGCTGGTGCCGCAGGCATTGGCGTGGCGCAGCACGTCGCCGCAGCGGTCCACGCCCGGGCCTTTGCCGTACCAGATCGCGAACACGCCGTCGTAGCGCGCCTTGGGATACAGATTGACCTGCTGTGTGCCCCAGCAGGCGGTGGCTGCCATGTCCTCGTTGAGGCCGGCGCGGAACACGATCTGGTTGGCTTCGAGTATTGCCTTGGCTTTCCACAGTGTGAGGTCCAGCCCGCCCAGCGGGCTGCCGCGGTAGCCGGATATGAAGCCGGCGGTATTGATGCCGGCCGCCACGTCGCGCTGGCGCTGCATGATTGGCAGCCGCGCCAGGGCCTGGTAGCCGGTCAGGAAAACGCGCCCGCTGACGGTGCTGTATTTGTCGTCCAGACTGGCCGCAGCCAGCTCACGCTTGCCCATCGTTGCCTCCTCCAGCGCTTGTGGCGCAGTGCCCCGCGCGGGGCTCGCCGCCGCCGCGCCAAGCCGGCCGGCAGCGGCTTGCGGCAGGCCGGGCCGTGTTGTGGACGCCCGCCACGCCAAATGGCTTGCGGGCCGCCGCGCTCACAATCCCGGTACGACTTTGCCCGGATTGAGCAAATTGGCCGGGTCGAGCGCACGTTTGATGGCGCGCATCACGTCCACCGCCGCGCCATGCTCGGCGACCAGAAAATCCTGTTTGCCCACGCCTATGCCGTGTTCGCCGGTACAGGTGCCGCCCATGTCCAGCGCATGCTGCACGATGCACCGGCTGGCGGCTTCGGCGCGCTCGATTTCGTCCGGATTTTCCGGGTCGACCAGCAGCAACACATGGAAGTTGCCGTCGCCGACGTGGCCGACGATGGTGCGCACCAGGCCGGATTTCTGCATGTCCTGTTCGGCCGCCGCGATGCAGTCGGCCAGGCGCGAAATGGGCACGCACACGTCGGTGGTGATGGCGCGCGCGCCGGGCCGCAAGGCCAGTGCCGCGAAATAGGCGTTGTGGCGCGCCGCCCACAGGCGCGAGCGGTCTTCCGGATGTTCCGCCCACTCGAAATCCTGGCCGTCATTGCCGGCGGCCAGTTCCTGCACGGTTTGCGCCTGCTCCTTGACCGACGCCGGGCTGCCGTGGAATTCGAAAAACAGCGTGGGCGCCTCGGCCAGCGTGGTTTTGCTGTGGGCGTTGATGGCGCGCACCATCATCGCGTCGAGCAATTCGATGCGGGCCACCGGCACGCCCATCTGTATGGTCTGGATGACCGTCTGCACCGCGTCATTCACGCTCGGGAAGGTGCATACCGCCGCCGCCACGGCTTCCGGCACGGGCGCCAGGCGCAGCGTGATTTCGGTCATGATGCCCAGTGTGCCTTCCGAACCCACGAATAGCCGCGTGAGGTCGTAACCGGCCGAGGACTTGCGCGCGCGGCCGCCGGTGCGTATCACGCTGCCGTCGGCCAGCACCACGGTGAGGCCCAGCACCACGTCGCGCATGGTGCCGTAGCGCACGGCATTGGTGCCCGAGGCGCGCGTGGCGGACATGCCGCCCAGGGTGGCGTCGGCGCCGGGGTCTATGGGAAAGAACAGGCCCGAGCCGTGCAGCGCCGCGTTCAGTTGTTTGCGCGTCACGCCGGGCTGCACGATACAGTCCAAATCTTCGGGATTCACGGCCAGCACGTGGTTCATGCGCGTGAAATCCACGCTGAGCCCGCCGCGGAACGCCAGTACATGGCCTTCCAGCGAACTGCCTATGCCGAATGCAATGACCGGCACACCGTGCGCCGCGCAGGCACGCACGATGGCGGCAACTTCTTCGGTGGATTCCGGAAACGCCACCGCATCGGGCAGGGCGTCGGGAAAATGCGATTCGTCGTGGCCGTGGTGGCCGCAAACCGCCGCGGCGCTGCTGTAACGCTCGCCCAGCATGGCGGCAAGCGCCGCGTGCAAGGCGGCGGGAAATGCGATGCGTTCCGCTCCGGGTGCATGCATGGCACGCTCCTCCGACATACCATGCGCAAATTCTACGCTTTCGGCCAGACTGTGCGCCGTGGCGCCGGTTTCGCGTCAAACTGCAAAGTTATTTGACAAGAGGGAAATCGAGAACCATAATATCGGGTTTCCGCCGGAGGGGTTCCCGAGCGGTCAAAGGGATCAGACTGTAAATCTGACGGCTCTGCCTTCGAAGGTTCGAATCCTTCCCCCTCCACCAACGGTTAATTGCAGGGCCAAGCGCGCTCGGCGGGTGTAGCTCAATGGTAGAGCAGAAGCCTTCCAAGCTTAAGACGAGGGTTCGATCCCCTTCACCCGCTCCAGCATCGGTGTGTCCGGATCAAGCCAGCGGACAGGCGGTGTGCGGGCTGATCCGGGCGCGTTGAGCGGGCCGGGCGATTGCGGGCAGCAGGCGCAATTCGGCAGCAAAGGTGTTTGTAGTTGTTGGGGGTCGCATGGCGGCCCCGATTGCGCCCATGTAGCTCAGTGGCAGAGCACTCCCTTGGTAAGGGAGAGGTCGGCAGTTCAATCCTGCCCATGGGCACCACCGATCTGGTGCGGCAGATCAAGATTAGTGTTCCGATTTCCTGATTTTTTTGCGGGGTTGATGAAATGGCTAAGGAAAAGTTCGAGCGGAAAAAGCCGCACGTAAACGTTGGCACGATCGGTCACGTTGACCATGGCAAGACCACGCTGACGGCTGCGATCACGACCGTTCTGTCGCGCAAGTTCGGCGGCGAGGCCAAGGCCTA
>JAEUNN010000181.1 GCA_016791085.1 Rhodocyclaceae bacterium
CCGCGTTTCCCCCCGGCTAATCGGCCCGTTGCGCTTGATTCCCGTCCGCATAATGGATTGCGTCGACAGGAGTCACGGCGTGGCCGAAGAAAGCGATCTCGAACGAACGGAAGAGCCCTCACAGCGGCGCCTGGAACAGGCGCGCGAAGAGGGCCAGGTTCCGCATTCGCGCGAACTGTCCACCTTCATGGTGCTGGCGGTGGGCGTCGCGGTGCTGTGGATCATGGGCGGCTGGGCCGTCAATCAAAGTGCGCGCCTGTTCGCGCGCAGCCTGGTGGTGGAACGCGCCGACGCGCTCGACCCGGCCGCCATGGGCCGCATACTCTGGATGGCCGCGGCCGACGCGCTCACCTTGCTGGCACCGCTGTTCGGCGCACTGTTCGTCGCCGCGGTGCTGACACCGGCCTTGCTGGGCGGCTGGAATTTTTCCAGCAAAGGCTATACGCCGGACTGGTCGCGCCTGAACCCGCTGCAAGGGTTCGGCCGCCTGTTTTCGCTGCAGAGCCTGGTCGAACTGGTCAAGGCCATATTGAAAGCCGTGCTGGTCGGCGCCGTGGCCTGGTGGGTCATGCAGCGCGACCCGCAGGCCATATTCGCCCTGCTCGCCCAGCCGCTCACGGTTGCCTTGGGTCAGACCGGCCGCGAAGTGCTGTTCGCGTCCGCCGTGGTGGTGGCCGGCCTGGGTCTGATCGCCGCCATAGACGTGCCCTGGCAGCTCTGGCACTACCGCTCCAAGCTCAAAATGACGCGCGAAGAGCTGCGCAAGGAAGCCAAGGAGCAGGAAGGCGACCCGCACGTAAAGGGCCGCATCCGCCAGCAGCAGCGCGAAATGGCACGCCGCCGCATGATGTCCGAAGTGCCCAGGGCGAATGTCGTGGTGACCAACCCGACCCACTATGCGGTCGCGCTGCGTTACGAGGCCGCTCAGGGCGGCGCCCCGCGCGTGGTGGCCAAGGGGCGCGAGCAGATGGCCGCGCGCATCCGCGAAATCGCCGACCAGAACGGCGTGCCGATACTCGAAGCGCCGCCGCTTGCGCGCGCGCTGTTCCGCCACTGCGAACTCGAGCAGCAAATACCCGCCGCCCTCTACACCGCGGTGGCGGAAGTCATGGCTTACGTGTTTCACCTCAGGCGCTTCATGGACGAAGGCGGCTTGCCGCCGGTGCAACCCGCGCGCCTGCCCGTTCCGCCTGAAATGGATATGCCCGCATGAGCCAGAGCGTAGGACTGAAAAGCCTTTTCAGCGGGCCCAATCTGCGCCAGATGGGCGGGCCGCTGCTGGTGATCCTCATCCTGGCGATGATGGTCCTGCCGCTGCCGCCGTTCCTGCTCGATGTGTTTTTCACCTTCAACATCGCGCTGTCCATCATCGTCATGCTGGTGGCGATGTACACGCGCCAGGCGCTGGAATTTTCGGTGTTCCCGACCGTGCTGCTGGTAACCACCCTGCTGCGCCTGTCGCTCAACGTGGCCTCTTCGCGCGTGGTGCTGCTGGAAGGCCATACCGGACCCGACGCGGCCGGCCGGGTGATCGAAGCTTTCGGCCACTTCCTGGTGGGTGGCAATACGGCGGTCGGCATCGTGGTATTCGTGATCCTCACGGTGATCAATTTCGTGGTGATCACCAAGGGCGCCGGACGCATCGCCGAAGTCGGCGCGCGCTTCACGCTGGACGCGATGCCCGGCAAGCAAATGGCCATAGACGCCGACCTCAATGCCGGGCTGATCGGCGAGGACGAAGCGCGCAAGCGCCGCCGCACGGTGGCCGAAGAGGCGGATTTTTACGGCGCCATGGACGGTGCCTCGAAATTCGTGCGCGGCGACGCCGTGGCGGGCATCCTGATCATGCTCATCAATATCATCGGCGGGCTGATCGTCGGGGTGGTGCAGCACAATATGGAGTTCGGCCGCGCGGCGCAGAATTACACCCTCCTCACCATAGGCGACGGTCTGGTTGCACAGTTGCCGGCGCTCATCATTTCCATCGCGGCCGGCCTGGTGGTGTCGCGCGTGGGCGGCGAGCAGGACCTGAGCCAGCAAATGCTCGGCCAGGTGTTTGCCGATCCGCGCGTACTGGTCCTCACGGCCGGCATACTGGGCGTGCTGGGGCTCATTCCCGGCATGCCCAACCTGGTGTTCCTGCTGCTGGCCGGCGCACTGGGCGGCGGCGCCTACATGATCGACAAGCGCCGCGCCGCCGCGGAACAGAAGCCGGCCGCCGCCGCGGCCGCCAGCGCCGCGGCCCAGGCCGCCGCAGCGACCGAACCGGTCGATGCAAGCTGGGCCGACGTGACGCCGGTGGACGTGCTGGGGCTGGAAGTCGGCTACCGCCTCATCCCGCTCGTGGACAAGGGCCAGGAGGGCGAACTGCTCAAGCGCATACGCGGCCTGCGCAAGAAATTCGCGCAGGAAGTCGGGTTTCTGGTTACTCCGGTACATATCCGCGACAACCTCGAACTTAAACCCAGCGGCTACCGCATCCTGTTGAAAGGCGTGGAAATCGGCGCCGGCGAAGCCCATCCGGGCAGCCTCATGGCGATCAACCCGGGCCGCGTGTCCGGCACCCTGCCGGGACGCCCGACCACCGATCCGGCGTTCGGCCTGCCCGCCGTCTGGATAGACGCAGGCCTGCGCGAACAGGCGCACGCGCTGGGTTACACCGTGGTCGATTGCGCGACCGTGGTCGCCACCCATCTGAACCACCTGTTGCTGTCCAATGCCAGTGCCCTGCTCGGCCGCCAGGAAACGCAGGCGCTGCTGGACCACGTTGCAAAAGAGCAACCCAAGCTGATCGAAGATCTGGTGCCGAAAACCCTGCCGCTGGCCGGCTTGCAGCGCGTGCTGCAGAACCTGCTCGACGAAGGCGTGCCGATACGCGACACGCGCACCATACTCGAAACCCTGGCCGAATTCGCGCCGCGCACGCAAGACCCGCAGGAACTGACCGCTCAGGTGCGCGTCGCCCTGTCGCGCGCCATCGTGCAGCAGTTGTTCCCGGGCAATGGCGAAATCAGCGTGATGGTGCTGGACACCCAGCTCGAACGCATGCTCGCGCAGGCGCTGGGCGGCAGCGGCGACGGCAGCGCGCTGGAACCGGGCCTGGCCGACCGCCTGCTGCAGGAAACCGCAAACTGCGCCCGCGCTCAGGAAGATTTGGGATTGCCGCCGGTGCTGCTGGTGCCGGCCGGCCTGCGCTGGGTGCTGTCGCGCTTCCTGCGCCGCTCGGTGCCCTCGCTCAACGTGCTGTCGAATGCCGAAGTGCCGGACACCCGGGTAATCAAATTTTCCGCGTTCATCGGAGGTAAATCATGATGGCCAGACGCTTTTTCGGCGCCACGGCACGCGAAGCCCTGCGCCGCGTCAAGGACGAACTGGGTGCCGATGCCATCGTGCTGGGCAATCGCAGTGTCGAAGGCGGCGTGGAAATTCTGGCCGCCCCGCCCGATGCCCTGATCGCGCCACCGCCGGCGCGCCCGGCTGCGCCGCCGCCG
>JAEUNN010000186.1 GCA_016791085.1 Rhodocyclaceae bacterium
GGCGCCGCAGGCAGGCCGCGAGCGGCAGCGGCGCCTTGCGACCAACCGGCTTTCGATACTGGATTCACGCATGGACCTCGATGTGCTGCGCGAGCAAATTTGCGCCAGCCTGGCATTGCGGCTGCCGCAGGCGGGCAACCCTGCGCGCCTGGTCGATGAATGCCTGGCGAGTGCGCGCAAAACCTTGCGCGACGAATTTATCGCCAGTCTGGGTGCGGACGCCTGGGCCAAAATCACCATCATTTACTACAAACATTTTCTCGATACCGGCTGCGATATTTCGATAGGCGAAATTTTCAGCGCGGTATTGCGCGATTCGCTCAACACCAGCCGCATGGACATGGTTACGCTGCAACTTGCCCAGTACAAGCTGGACGAGCAGCAACAGCGCAAAAAAGCGCCCACGCTCACACTGGTCAAAGATGGCGAACCGCCGCAACATTGTTGAGACTGGCCCGGCCGGGCGGCACGCGCCGCCGCGGCTTGACGCCCGCCGGTGCGGCGCGTAGATTGCGCCGCGTTGCGCTTGCCGCCCGCCCCGTTACCGGATCGATCCCATGCCCAAATATCTGTTTGCCGCGCTGCTGGCGGCCCTGTGCGCGCGCCCTGCCGGCGCGGAAGTCAATGTCGAAAAGGCCTGGGTGCGCGCCACGGTGCCGGCGCAAAACGTTACGGGCGCTTATATGCGCATCACCTCGACCAAGCCGGCACGGCTGGTGGGCGTGCGTTCGCCGCGCGCCGGCATGGCGGAAATCCACGAAATGAAAATGCTGGGCGAGGTCATGAGCATGGCGGCGGTAGAGGCGCTGGATTTGCCGGCCGGCAAGGCCGTCGATCTGCAGCCGGGCGGCTATCACCTGATGTTGATGGATCTGAAAGCGCCGGCCAAGGCCGGCGACAATTTTCCCATCACGCTCATCATCGAAGGCGCGGACGGCAAGCGCCAGGAACGCGACATCAAGGCGACCGTGCAGCCCATAGGCTATTCCCCGGACGGCAAGGCGGCCGGCGGCCACATGCACTGATCGAGCCGCGCGCTACGGCGCCGGCCGTGTCGCAACGGCAGCCTGCCTGGCGCGCGCAAGTGCGATCTAACGGCCAGCCCTGGGGCCATACGCAGCCAAGCGCCAGCTGCCGCCGCGCGCACACGTCCCGCCCGGCCGGGGCCTGATTGCGGGCCGGGCGGCCCGCGCGCCGGCGGCACGGGACCGGAACTTGCTTCCCCACCCCGCATGTCCGTACTTCGCGCGCGTTCCGAGCCGTGCGCGTGCTGCCCATGGGTTTGCGCCTGCGTATTCTGGCCGATTATTTTGCGCAACTCGCGCCTGGCAAAATCGTGCTGTGGTGTTATCTGATCTGGTATGCCGCCTGTGTCGCGCAGCATTTCGATGCCGCGCCGGCTTTGTGGCTCAATGCTTTGGGTATCGCCGCGGTCATAGGCTGCGCGCTCATGCTCAGCGTGACCGGCGCGGACGGCAGCTTGCCGCGCGGCTGGCAGGCGGCGCGGCTATTCATGATGCCCTTCGGTGTGTCGAGCTTTTCCGCGCTCATCAAGGGCAAAGGTTTCGTGCTGGTGTTTCCGCCCGATGCCGGCGAACTGATGCTGAATGCGGGGCTATGCACGCTTTTCGTGCTGGCGGTGCTGGGTCTCAAGCGCCGGCGCCGGCAGCTCTGGCCGGCCGGCGCCCTGCGCGATGCGTCCTGACTGTGTGGCGCCGGCTCATTGGCGCTGTCTGGCGAAATTCAGTATGGCCTGAGGGATGGCCGCGAGCGCCATGACCTGTTCGGCGCCGCCCAGTTTGATGGCTTCTTTGGGCATGCCGAATACCACGCAGCTGGCTTCGTCCTGGGCCACCGTGGCGGCGCGGGCGTCGCGCATTTCTTTCAGGCCGCGCGCGCCGTCGTCGCCCATGCCGGTCATGATGATGCCCAGCGCGTTGGCGCCCGCGAATTTGGCGACCGAGCGGAACAGCACGTCCACGGATGGTTTGTGACGGTTCACGACCGGGCCGTCCACGACTTCCACGATGTATTGGGCGCCGCTGCGCTTCAACAACATGTGGCGGCCGCCGGGTGCGATGAGCACGCGGCCCTGGCTTACCCGCTCGCCGTTTTTCGCCTCGCGCACATGCATGGCGCACACGCTGTCCAGGCGCTGCGCAAACATGCCGGTGAATTTTTCCGGCATGTGCTGCACCACCACGATGCCCGGCGTATGCACCGGCAGGCGCTTGAGCACGGCTTCCAGAGCTTGCGTGCCGCCCGTGGAGGTGCCTATGGCCACCACCTGATCGGTGGTGACGGCCATGGCGTTGCCGGGCGGCAAAATCGCATCGGCCGACAGTTTGGGTTGCGGCAGATGCGGATTTCCCGATCCGGTCAGGGCGCGCAGGTTGGCGCGCGCGGCGCCGCGCACGGCCTGCACCATGTCGTTGGCACTATCTTCGAGGAAATTTTTGAGGCCAGTCCTGGGCTTGGTGATGATGCTCACGGCGCCGGCTTCTAGCGCCTCCAGCGTGGCTTTGGCGCCGGCCTCGGCCAGCGACGAACAGATCACCACCGGGGTGGGACGTTCGGCCATGAGCTTTTTCAGGAAGGACACGCCGTCCATGCGCGGCATTTCTATGTCCAGCACGATCACGTCGGGCCAGCGTTCCTGCATTTTGGCCATGGCGAACAGCGGGTCGGA
>JAEUNN010000213.1 GCA_016791085.1 Rhodocyclaceae bacterium
GCATCGTAACGGACCGGACAAAATCGATCCAATGGATTGATTCTATTCTTGCAATAGGCCAAAACTTTTGTGTCGGCTCAAACTGCACCACGCCGCCCGCCGCCCTGCCACCCGGCAAGGCTGGAAATGACACCGATCGCGCCGGGCTGCCTGTTGCCAGGATGGCCTGAGCGACGGATACTTGCGCCCTGGCACGATCGAGGGGCAGCGCACAATGACACCGAATTCCGTACACGACATCCGCAACGTGGCGCTGCTGGGGCAGGCCGGCAGCGGCAAAACCACGCTGCTTGAAGCGCTGCTGGTCGCTTCGGGGGCCATTTCAGCCCCCGGCAGCATAGAGCGCGGAGACACCGTTTCCGACTTCGACCCCATGGAAAAAACCCTGGGCCGTTCGCTCAACGTGAGCGTGGCGCACGTGGAATGGGCCGAACACTGGGTAAATCTGCTCGACACCCCGGGCACGCCAGATTTTATCGGGCGCAGTCTGGCCGCGCTGGGTGCGGTCGAAACTGCCGCGGTGGTAGTCAATGCCCAGTCCGGCGTGGAAATCATGACGCGCCGCTTCATGGATGAGGCGGAGCCGCTGTGCCGCATGATCATCGTGAACAAGATCGATGCGCCGGGTGTCGATCTGCCCGAAGTGATGCGCCAGATCACCGACATGTTCGGCAAGGAATGCCTGCCCATCAACCTGCCGGCGGCCGACGGCAGCCGCGTGATCGACTGCTTTTTCGCGCCGCAATACGACGCCGCGACGGCGTTTTCGTCGGTGCGCGAGGCGCATGACCGCCTGGTCGATCAGGTCGTCGAAGTCGACGAAGAACTGATGGCGCTATACCTCGAGCAAGGCGAGGCGATCACGCCGGATCAGCTGCACGCCCCCTTCGAAACCGCGCTGCGCGAAGGCCACCTGGTGCCGGTGTGCTTCACGAGCGCCAAAAGCGGCGCCGGCGTGGGCGAACTGCTGGACATACTGGGCCGCCTGATGCCGGACCCGACCGAAGGCAATCCGCCGCAATTCCTGAAGGGCGAAGAACCGGGCGCGGAACCCGTGATGGTCATTCCGGGCCCCGAGGCGCACGTGATCGCGCACGTATTCCAGGTCAGCAACGACCCCTACCGCGGCAAGCTGTCGGTGTTCCGCATCCACCAGGGCACGCTCACGCCGAACAAGCAGCTCTATATCGGCGATGGCCGCAAGCCGTTCAAACCCGCCCACATCCTGCGCCTGCAGGGCCGCAACCAGACCGAAATCCCGCTCGGCGTGGTGGGCGACATATGCGCCGTGGCGCGCGTGGAAGAAATCCACCGCGACGCCGTGCTGCACGACAGCCACGATGAAGATCTTTACCACCTGGCGCCGCCGCACTATCCGCAGCCGGTGGCCGGCCTGGTGCTGATTCCGCAGAAGCACGGCGACGAACAGAAACTGTCCGAAGCCCTGCACCGCCTGCGCGACGAAGATGCCTGCCTGGCCGTGGAATTCGACGACCAGACCAAACAGACCGTGGTGCGCGGCCTGGGCGAAACCCATCTGAAGGTGGTGCTGGAGCAGTTGCAGGTACGCTGGAACCTCAAATTCGAAACGCGGCCGCCCTCCATCCCCTACCGCGAAACCATATCCGGCATGGGCGAAGCGCGCTACCGCCACAAAAAGCAGAGCGGCGGCGCCGGCCAGTTCGGCGAAGTCGCGCTCAAGGTGGAAGGCCTGGAGCGTGGGTCCGGATTCGATTTCGTGGATGCCGTGAAGGGCGGCACCATCCCCGGCCAGTACATTCCGGCGGTCGAAAAAGGCGTGCGCCAGGCGCTGGCCGAAGGCATTCTGTGCGGTCACCCGGTCGAGGACGTGCGCGTGACGGTATTCGACGGCAAGCACCATCCGGTCGACTCGAACGAAATTTCTTTCGTGCTGGCCGGCCGCAATGCCGCCCAGGAAGCGCTGCGACTGGCGCGTCCGGTGCTGCTGGAACCTATCGTGAGCGTGGTGGTGCGGGCGCAGGAACACCTGTTCGGCGACGTGAGCGCAGACTTTTCCGGCCGGCGCGGGCGCGTGGTCGGCACCGATACCCCGCGCGCGGGCTGGACCGACATTACCGCGCTGGTGCCGCTGGCGGAAATGGACGGCTTCGAGGCGCGCCTGAAATCCATCTGCGCCGGCGACAGTTCCTGCAGCATCGTGCTGAGCCACTACGAACCGGCCCCGCCCGACGTGCAGCAAAAACTGGCGCGGCGCCACGGCGACCACGCCAAGGCGCAGTAAACCCCAACGCGGCGATCAAGCGGGAGCGCACATGTCCTTGCAAGGAAAAACCCTGTTCGTTAGCGGCGGTTCGCGCGGCATAGGCCTCGCCATCGCCTTGCGTGCCGCGCGTGACGGCGCCAACGTGGCGATCGCCGCCAAAACCGCCGAACCGCACCCCAAGCTGGAAGGCACCATCCATACCGCCGCGGCGCAAATCACCGCGGCGGGCGGGCGCGCCCTGCCCATACTGTGCGACATACGCGAAGAAGCCCAGGTGGCCGCCGCGGTGGATGCCACGGTGCGCGAATTCGGCGGCATAGACGTGCTGGTCAATAACGCCAGCGCGATTTCGCTCACGCCCACGCTGGCCACCGACATGAAGCGCTACGACCTCATGCACGGCGTCAATGCGCGCGGCACTTTCCTGTGCGGCAAGCTGTGCCTGCCACACCTGTTGCAGGCCGCCAATCCGCACATACTTACGTTGTCGCCGCCGCCCAACCTGAAACCCGAATGGTTCGCCGCCTGCCCGGCCTATGCGCTGGCCAAATACGGCATGAGCCTGTACACGCTGGCCTGGGCGGCGGAATTCCGCAAACAGGGAGTGGCCGTCAATTCGCTGTGGCCGCGCACCACCATCGCCACGGCGGCCGTGAATATGCTGGGCGGCGACGCCTATCTGTCGCGCTCGCGCACGCCGGCCATCATGGCCGACGCGGCCTGGGCCATCCTGACCAAGCCGGCGCGCGAATTCAGCGGCAATTTCTGCATAGACGAAACTTTGTTGCGCGCCGAAGGCATCACGGATTTCACGGCGTACGCGGCCGTGCCGGGCACGCCGGATGCCGATCTGATCATCGACCTGTTCGTCCCCTCGGACGCCGCCAGCCCCTGGGCCGGCTAGACCGCGCGGCGCTCTGCCGCCAAATGTCAAACTGCACACAGCGCGCGGCTATGTGCAGGTATCATTTCCTTTTATCAGACTGAACCCCCGCCCGCGGCCTGCCGGGCGGGCAGAAATTCGCGCCGCGCGATCACGCCATGTGCGCGACGGGGGCCGCAACAAGCACGAATAAACTGCTCGGATTGTCCGCATGTCAGTTGCTCTAATCGCCCGTTCGACATCCCGTACCACGCCGGTCCGGCGCGCGCGGCTGCTGCCGCGGCCCCGCCTGAGGGCTGCGCCCGGCCGCACGCGCACCGCCAGGAAGCCGCCCGCATGAACAGCCCGCCCGACTGGCAGGCGCTGTACGAACTGTCGCTCAGCATCGGGCGCAGCCTGGACGCGCAGGAATGTTGCGCGGATTTTCTGGGCGCGCTGTTGCGCCGGCATGAAGGCAGCTGCGCCAGCGTCTGGCTGGGCGACCGCGACGGAGCGGACCTTTCATTCTGGCGCCTGCATTACAGCCTGCCGCGCGCGGCTGCCTGTCCGGCTCAATTGCCGCTCACGCATCCGGCGCTGGCGCTGCCGGACGCCGCCGCCTGCGAGGCCGCCGCCGGCCCGGACCATGGCGATGTGATCGAGGCCAACTTTCCCGTACAGGCCTGGGCGGTATTCCGGCTGGCCGATTTCGGGCGCCTGCGTATTGCCCGCGCGCAGGGCCGCTTCGACGCCGAAGAACTGCGCCTGTTGCGCCCGTTGGTGGAAAAATTCGCGGTCGCGCTGCAGGGCGCGCTGGCGCATCACGGTTTGAAGTCGCAACAGGTGCTGGCGACCGCGCTGTACGCGGCGATTCCCGATCCGCTCTGGGTCAAGGACACCGAAGGGCGTTATATCGCCTGCAACGCCGGCTTCGAAACATTGATGGGCCGCAGGGCGCAGGAGGTGCTGGGTAAAACCGATTTCGATCTGGCGCCGGCGGCATCGGCGCGCCAGACGCGCCGGGCCGACCGCGCCCTGCTCGCAGCGGGCAGCGCGTCGGTGGTCGAAGAATGGCTGGGCGCAGCCGGCGGCGAGCGGCGCCGGCTGCTGGAAACCGTCAAGGCGCCCATGCACGATGCGTCCGGACGCGTGCTGGGCCTGCTCAACGTGGCGCGCGACATTACCGACCGGCGCACCGCCGAACTTGCCCGGCGCGTCGCCGAAACGCGCTATCACGTGCTGTTCGAGGCGCTGGCCGCCGGGGTGCTGCTGGTGGATCGCCACGGCACCATACGCGCCAGCAATCGCGCCGCGCAGCGCATCCTGCGCCGCCACGAAAACTTGCTGCTGGGCCAGCCTCTGGCGGCGCTGGGCTGGCGCTTTGCCGCGGGCCGCAGCGTCACCCCCGACAGCACCGTGCCGCTCGAAATCGACAGATTGCGCGACGGCGCGTTCAGCGACGAGGTGCTGGCGATGTGCCACGCCGACGCGTCCATGACCTGGCTGTCGGTAAGCGCGGAAATGCTGGAAATCGCCGGCGACGGCAGCGCGAACGAAATCGTGTTGTCGTTTTTCGACATTACCGCGCGCACCGAAGCCGAATCCGCACTGGCCCAGTCGCGCGCCCAGGTCGAACTGGCGCTGGATGCGGCGGGCGCCGGCCTGTGGGATTGGAACATCGGTAACGGCGCGGTCGAATTCGATGCGCGCTGGGCGGAAATACTGGGATTCGAACCGGGCGAACTTCCGCCCACCATCGATCTTTGGCAGCGCCACGCCCACCCCGATGACGTGGAGCCGGCGCAAGCCATGCTGATCGCTCACCTGCGCGGCGAAATCGCCCTGTTCGAGCTAGAAGTGCGCATGCGCCACCGTGACGGGCACTACATCTGGGTGCAGGACCGCGGCCGCGTGGTGGCGCGCGATGCGGCCGGACGCGCGCTGCGCATGGCCGGCACCCGGCTCGACATCACGCGCCGCAAGGCCGACGAAATCGCGCTGCAGACCGAACACGCGCTATTCGCGCGCGGCCCGGTCGCGGTGCTGGTGTGGCCGGTGGATATGGACAAACCGCTCGTCTATGCCTCGCACAACGTGGCGAGCATATTCGGCTACAGCGCGGCCGACATGCTGGCGCCGGATTTCCGCTACGGCAGCCTGGTCGATCCGGCCGATCTGCTGCGCATCACCGCGGAAGTGCGGCAATTTCTGGCCGCCGGGCGGCGCGACTGGGTGCACCGCTACCGCATCCGCCACGCCGACGGCAGTACGCGCTGGTTATACGACCAGACCACGGTGCAGCCGGGCCCGGACGGCGTGGTGCGGCATTTGCGCGGCTATGTGATGGACGATACCGAACAGCGCGCGCAGGAACTGCAATTGCGCAAGCTGTCCATGGCGGTCGAACAATGCCCGGTCGCGGTATTGATCGCCGATCAGGCCGGCTGCGTCGAATACGCCAACGCCAGTTTCAGCCGCATGAGCGGCTACGACGCGGACGAGGTGCGCGGCCGCGCAGCCACGCTATTCACCGGCACCGGCGACGATCCGGCCGCGGCCGGCAATACGCTATGGGCCGAACTGCGCGCCGGGCATTCGCGGGCCAGCGAAGGCATCAATCGCCGCAAGGACGGCAGCACTTACGCACAGGCCCTGCTGATGGCGCCCATGCGCAGCAGCGACGGCCGCATCACGCACTTCGTGTGCATCATGGAGGACATCAGCGAGCGCAAGCGCATCGAAGCCGAATTGATTTGCCACCGCGATCACCTGGAAGAACTGGTGACCGAGCGCACCGCCAAACTGGCCGCCGCCACCTCCGAGGCGGAAGCAGCCAACCGCGCCAAATCGACCTTCCTGGCCAACATGAGCCACGAAATGCGCACCCCGCTCAATGCCATCCTGGGGTTCACGCATTTGCTGCAGCAGACCGCGCAGGAACCGCCACAGCAGGAACAACTGCGCCAGGTCGGTCTGTCGGCCACTCACCTGCTCGATCTGATCAACGCCATCCTGGATTTGTCGCGCATCGAGGCCGGCAAGTTCGATGTCGATACCAGCGAATTCGACGTGGACGGCCTGCAGGACAGCCTCGCCGCGCTGGTGGGCGACCAGGCCGCGGCGCGCGGGCTCGACCTGATTTTCGACGTGGCGCCCGACGTGCCGGCCAGCCTGCGCGGCGATGTGCTGCGCCTCAAACAGATTCTGGCCAATCTGCTGTCCAACGCGGTCAAATTCACGCAGCACGGGCATGTCGTGCTGCGCCTGCAGACCAAGGTGGCGCCGGGCGGTGGAATGCGCGCGGTTTTCGAGGTCGAGGACAGCGGCCCCGGCATCGCCCCGGAGGTGCTGCAGCGCCTGTTCCGTCCGTTTGAACAGGGTGACGCCTCCACCACCCGGCAATTCGGCGGCAGCGGACTGGGCCTGGCAATTTCCCGCGGCCTGGCGGAACTGCTGGAAGGACGTCTGACCGCGCGCAGCCAGGTGGGCGCCGGCTCCACCTTCCGCCTCGACGTGCCGCTCGCGCCGGCCGCGGCACCCCCTGCCGTATTGCCGCTGGCCGGCCGTGACGTGCTGTTGTTGCGCGCCGCAGACGCCGCGCGCGCGGCGCTCGCCTGCGCCTTGCGCAATCTGGGCGCCAAAGTGCAATGCGCGGACAGCATCGCGGCGGCCGGCGCCGTGCTGGCCGCCGCGCGCCGGGACAGCGGCGCGGCGCGCCTGGTATTGCTCGACCCGGGCGTTGGCCCTGACGCCAGCGCGGCGCCGCTTCGCGCGCTGCAGGCCGCCAGCGCGGCACCGTTGCAGGTGATCGCGCTGTGCCGCGGCAATGCGCCTGCCCGCGAACAACTATTGACGGCCGGGTTCGACGGCTGGCTGGTGCAGCCGCTGCGCCGCGGCACCTGTGCGCAAATGACCGAGCGCCTGGCATTGGGCCGGCCCATGCCGGTGCCGGCATTGGACGGCGCCGCGCTGGCGCGGCAGGGTTTCGGCCCGGCGCGCATCCTGCTCGTGGAAGACCATCCCGTAAATCAGCAGGTGGCCCTGCAACTGCTGGCCGCGGTAGGGCTGGGCGCGGACCTGGCCGCGGACGGCAGGCGCGCCGTGGAACTGGCCCGCAACGGAAATTATTCGCTGGTTCTCATGGACGTGCAGATGCCGGTCATGGACGGGCTGGCGGCGACGCGCGAAATTCGCCGGCAGCCGCAATGCGCGGATCTCCCCATCATCGCCATGACCGCGGACGCCTTCAAGGAAGACCGCGAACGCTGCCTGGCCGCAGGCATGAACGGGCACATCGCCAAACCCATCGATCCGGAACGCCTGTACGCCGCGCTGGAAAAGTGGCTGTGCGGTGAGCGCCCACAAATCCGGCCGCTGCCGCCGGCCGCGCCGCCCGGCCCGGGCGGCGCGCAACTGCCGCGCGGCATAGACGGCCTGGATGTGGAAGCCGGCCTGAAAACCGTGCTGGGCCGCGTCGCCAATTACACGCGCCTGTTGCGCAAATTCGCGGCCGGGCGCTATGGCAACACCGACGAACTCGAGCATTTGCTGGCGGCCGGCGACTTCGACGCGGCGCAACGCCTGGCCCACACACTGAAAGGCGTGGCAGGCGGCCTGGGCGCGCACAGCCTGCAAAAGCTCGCGGGCGACCTCAACCTGTGCCTGCGCGACCAGCCGCAATCGCCCGACGTGACGCAACTGGCGGCGCGCCTGTGCGGCGAGCGCGCGCGCCTGGCCGGCGCCATACGCAGCGCCCTGCCCGACCCGCCGCCGCTCGACCGCAGCACGCTGGATTGGGATCAGGCGCTGGCTGCCGCACGCCGGCTGCTTGCGCTGGTGGAACGGCGCGCCATCGCCGCCATTCAGCATTTCGACGAACACGCGCCGCTGTTGCGCGCGGCATTTGGCGACGAGTTATGGCAAGCGCTGGATGCGGCGCTCGACGCAATGCGTTACGATGCCGCGCTCGGGCTGCTGCGCGACGCGGCAATGCGCGACGCCCGTTTCGCCGAACTGTTTGCCGCGGCGGCAGAGCCGCCGCCCCAGCCCTCATGAGCTACGATCCGAACAACCCGTTCGCCAAGGTCCTGCGCAAGGAATTGCCCTCGATTCCGCTGTTCGAGGACGACGCCACGCTGGCCATCATGGACATCATGCCGCAGGCCGACGGCCACGTGCTGGTGCTCACCAAGGAGCCGGCCGCCACGCTGGCCGACATGTCGGCCGAAGGCGCGGCGCGCTGCATGCGCACCGTACATGCGCTGCTGCCCGCCATATGCCGCGCGGTCGGCGCCGAAGCCGCCGTGGTAAGCCAGTTCAACGGCGCGGCGGCCGGCCAGAGCGTGCCGCACGTGCATTTCCACATCATTCCGCGCAGCCCTGGGGTAGCCCTGCGCCGCCATGCCAGCCAGCGCGAAAACCCGCAAACCCTGGCCGAACTTGCCGCGCGCATACGCGCCGAACTGGATCGCGGCTGACTTTTTCTCCCGGATCAGAAACACGACATGGCGCAAACCGACGACGCATTGGTAGTGGTGGAAGGCGTGCATTTTTCGTATGGCACGCGCGAAGTATTCAGCGGACTCGAATTGCGCATTCCGCGCGGCAAGGTATGCGCCGTGCTCGGGGTGAGCGGCTGTGGCAAAACCACGCTGTTGCGCCTGATCGGCGGCCAGTTGCGCCCGGCGCGCGGCAGCGTGAGCGTGGATGGCCAGGTGGTACATCGCCTGGCCCCCGACGCGCTGTACGAACTGCGCAAAAAAATGGGCATGATGTTTCAGGCCGGCGGCCTGTTTTCCGACCTCACCGTGTATGACAACGTCGCCTTCGCGGTGCGCGAACACACCGATCTGCCGGAACACCTGATCCACGACCTGGTGCTCATGAAACTCAATGCCGTGGGCCTGCGCGGCGCCTACCGGTTGCGGCCGACCGAACTGTCCGGCGGCATGGCACGCCGGGTGGCGCTGGCGCGTGCCATCGCGCTGGACCCCCTGCTCATCATGTATGACGAGCCTTTTGCCGGCCTGGACCCGATTTCGCTGAACGTGGTGGCCAACCTGATACGCAAACTCAATGACGCGCTCAAGGTGTCCACCATCGTCGTCACCTACGACGTGCATGAATCGCTCAAGGTGGTGGACTACATTTACCTCATCGACGGCGGCAAGGTGATCGCGCAGGGCACGCCGCAGGACATGCAGCAAAGCAGCAACCCGTTCGTGCGCCAGTTCATCGACGCACGCCCGGATGGTCCGGTGTCCTTTCACGCAGATTGCCGCCATTACGCAGCCGATCTGGGGCTGGGTTCGGCTTGAGCGCCGCGCCCGGCCGCTGGAGCCGGCGTTGCGGCGGCGCAACCTCTCCTGCGCAATACTTCACGTAATACTTTAAGTTCTCGCGCTATCTGCGCGAATTCACTATATTGAGACCAACCAGCGCTGTCGCAGTCAGCGCCCGGTCCGGTTCGAGCCGGCGCTAGACGCACGCGCATCGGAACGCTCAAGTATTTCCCGCAGGTGCCGAAAATACTGCAAGCCGGACCAAGCCGCCAGCGTGCTGGACCGGGTCGGCCACGAAACAGGAGGATGCCAGCATGATGCGCACTGACCCGCTCGACAATCTGTCCATCGCCCTTTCTTGCGCCGTCGGACTGGATTTGTTGCCCGTGGAAGCTGCGCGTGGCGCGCCGGAACGCCGGCCCCGGCGCGAAGATTGCGAAGTTTATTTGTTCCCGCAGGGCTGGGCGGCCACAGTTCAGAACGGCGCGGCGGCCCTGGGCCCGGACGATACCGTAGTGGTAGTCGGTCCGCGCGCGGACGCCTGCGTGTATTTCGGCGGCATGCTGGCCTATCATCTGGAACACCCGAACCGCCGCTTTTTCCTCGACCTCGCCGCGCGCGACCTGCGCCCGGCCGCACAAGCCGGCTGTTATGAAGGCATGGACGACGATTCCATACAGTCGGCCTCCATCGCCATGGAAACCGACCTCGCCCACCTGCTCGCCGCGGTGCGCGAGGGTGACCCCGCCAGCGGCCCCTGGGTAGCCAAACTGCTGCGCGACTTCGCCTGCCGTTTCGACGCCACCCGCCAGCTGCAAGCCTGCGCCGCGTGAATTTGCGCATGCCGCGCAGGGGCGGCGCCAACTGAGCCGCCAGCGCCGGCGCGGCGTGCCAATTCCGGTATGGCGGTAAGTCCGAAAGCCTGTCTACACGCAAGTCCCCATTGGTCCAGCGCGAACACCACTAGTAGCGCGAGCCGCAGTGCTTGTTGACACCAAGCGCTGCTCCGCCGCCCGCCCGGGTACGATCGAATACTTCCGCGCACTCGAATTGCGCCAATGCTTCGCCGTATCCACATGGACGGTTCCCACGCTCCTGCGGCCTGTGCGCACCGCTGGAGCGGTGCAGGACACGTTCCCACGCCGGAGCGTGGGAACGATCGCAAACTGGGCGGCGGTGTGGCGGCCGAGCACGCCGCTCCGGGCGATGTCGCGGTCGGAATTGCCCTGCCGCATGCGCAGCAGGGCCTGTCGGTAGTGGTGCATTTCGAGCTTTCTCCTGCCCATCGTCCCCTCGGCAAAAAACCGCTGAGGGTAACTTGGGTGACAGGTCCGAAATGCCCGTTTCATCGTTTCATCGTTCCCACGCTCCAGCGTGGGAACGCACCTCGAGGCGCTCCAGCGCCTCCTTGCATTCAAACCCGGGATTTCTTATCTGTTCGGTCCGGACAAATGGATCGCTGCGCATCGTTCCCGCCGGCGTGCCGCTGCGTGCCGCGTTGCAAAACATGCTGGCAGGGCCGACGACGGCGCAGCAAATCGTCGCGCGTGCCTGGTTGCGCAGCGGAATTCCACTGGCGGCGCACATGTATGCGTACCGCAACTTTGTCGACATCAGCGAAGTACGCTGGCTGCTCACGGCACGCGGCGCGCGCTTCGTGAGCGCTTGCCTGCGCGGGAACTCCGCGGCCGTGCTGGCCCGTGCGATGCCCGCGATGCGCGGCTTCGCCGAGCAATTGGCGTGTCACCTGCCCAAGCGCGCGCATCTCGTTGAACTGGCCTGCCTGCCGGACGGCGCCATCAACTTGGTCGAGATCAATCCGGCCTTGCGGCCGGACGAGTTGCGCGCGCTGCACACGGCCTGATGCCTGCAGTACCGGCCAATTCGAAACTAGCGCCGGCATGGCCCGGCAACCGCAAACTGAAAGCCCACGGGGCCGTGAAAGAAAGTGGGCCGCAACGCATGGCTTGTGATGCGCGCGCTCCGTTCCCTGCGCGCCAGATTCGCCAGTCGCGCATGTGTCACCTGCACGGCGCCCCTTCAGTTGGCCGCGCGCCGCGCCATTTGCCACTCGTGCATGGCGCGCGCGGAGTGGGCGCGTATCGCGTCCCAGCGTTCTTTGGGCAGGGCGGCCCCCAAAGCGTCGAACAGTCCCTGCGTGGTTTCCAGTGCGAGGCCCTGGCTGGCCAGCCCATGTTCGAGGCAGGCGATCTGCACGTGCGCCAGCGCGTCGGCCACGATGCGCCAGCCGTAGTGCGGCATGTTCTGCGCCTGCGCCACCAGCGCGCCGCCCAGATGCGCGAATATGGCCAGCGCGTCGTCGCGTTGTTCCGCCGCCACCATGGCATGCCACAGCGCCAGGTGTATGCCGCGGCGCAATTCGACCTTGAAATCTATGGCCGCAGCTTCGCTGGCAGCAAGGGCCGCGTATTGGCGTTGGAAGCGCGCATCGGCGCGCGCGTCCAGTCCGTTGCGCAGGCTCCCCATCAGATCGCTCAGGGCCGGAATGGCGGTAAGCCCGAACGCCTGACTGTAGGCCAGCCCCCATTGGTCCAGCCCGGCCACCAGCAGTGCGAGCCGCAAAGCTTGCGCGTCCTCGCCCCGCCCGGCACGCGCCCAGGTGGCGAGCAGCGGCAGCATGTCGGCAATGCCGGCCTGCGCGGCTGGCGCGTCGTCCCCGGCGCACAGCCGAAACAGGCGCGCAAACGCATCCTGCGCCATGCGCGCGGCGGTTTTCTGCAAATCCGGCGCCACCAGCGCGGCAAGTTCGTCCTGGGGCGGTGTAGCGGTCGGTTCGATCATGGTAGGGCTCGCAGCAAAAGCGGAAGTTTGCCGCAAGCCGGGCCGGCACGCCCGTAACACCGGTATGGCATGTCGCCAAGACGCGAATTCAGGCGTCGCCGCCCATGAGCCGGCGTGGTGCCAGCACCAGGTTGCGCTCTGCGTCGGACAGCCAGATCTGGCCGTCCTGCAGCGTGCATTGCAGGCGCATGTTGCGTTGCGCAAGCGCGGCCAGCGCGGCCGTGTCGCGCGTGTCGAAGGCATGCACCTCGAGCGCGGGCAGTCGCGCCAGCGCGGCACCTTCGCGCTTCCACCAGGGCGCGACCGCGCCATAGGCATACACGCACACGCGCGCCGCGCGCGTACAGGCGCGGCGCAGCCGGCGTTCTTCGGGCAGGCCGACCTCGATCCACAATTCGACATTGCCGGCGTGGTCGCGCTGCCACAACGCGGCTTCGTCCTCATTCGACACGCCGCGCCCGAATTCCAGCCGTTCGTGCGCATGCAACGCGAACGCGGCGAGGCGCAGCATCATGCGCTCGTCCGTTTCGGACGGGTGGCGCGCCAGCACCAGTTCGTGGCGCGCGTAATAGCCGCGGTCCAGATCGGCGATATCCAGCGCCGCCTTGAATATGGTCGATTTGAGTGCCATGGTCGGCTGGCGTCCGGCCGCTCGCAAGCCCGCGGCGTGGACGCGCCCCCTTAGCGCAAGCGCGACTGCAGCAGGAAATGCTCCAGCTGGTTCGCCATGTCCGCGCCCAGCTTTTTGGCGACGCGTTCGGCGAGGTTCTGTTTCTGCGTGAAGTCCACGATGTCGCCGGCTTTCACGACGTCGCGCGCGACCGATTCCACCGAGCCGTAGGCATCCGCGAGTCCCAGTTCCAGGCTGCGCTGGCCGGTCCACATGAGCCCGGAAAACAGGTCCGGCGTTTCCTTGAGGCGCTCGCCGCGGCCCTTCCTCACCACCTGGATGAATTGCTGGTGCACGTCGTTCAGCAGCAACTGCGCGTGTTCTTTCTGATGCGCATCCTGCGGCGAGAACGGATCGAGAAAACCCTTGTTCGAGCCGGCCGTGAGCAGGCGCCGCTCGACCCCCAGTTTTTCCATGCTGCCGGTGAAACCGAAGCCGTCCATGAGCACGCCTATCGAGCCCAGGATGCTGGCCTTGTTCACGAAAATCTGATCCGCCGCGACCGCCACGTAATAGCCGCCCGAGGCGCAGATGTCCTCCACCACCGCGTACAGCGGAATGGACGGGTAGAGCTTGCGCAGCCGGTAAATTTCATCGTTGATCATGCCCGACTGCACGGGACTGCCGCCCGGGCTGTTGATGCGCAGCACGACCCCCTGAGTATTCTTGTCCTGGAAGGCATTCTGGAGCGAGGACATGATGCTTTCCGCGCTGGCTTCGCCGTGATCGGCGATCACCCCACGCAGGTCCACCAGCGCCGTGTGCTTGGACACCACGTCGTGTTCGAGGCTGAAATCGAATCCGGCCAGCTTGAGCAGCACCACGGTCAGGTATACCAACCCCAGCAGCTTGAAAAATATGCCCCAACGGCGGCGCCGGCGCTGCTCGACGATGGAGTCGGACGCAAGCTTTTCCAATAGCCGGCGTTCCCAGCCGGGTTCCTGATTGCTAGGTTCTGTCATGCTCTGCTCGGGGTGTTTGCTCTATGAGGTATATGCCGCCATCGCGTTCTTCGACCTGCACCGGCAGCAATCCGCGCCCGTTGCAGGGACCGCCCAGGCAGCGGCCGCTGGCGGGGTCGTAGATCGCGCCGTGCGTGGCGCAGATCAAGTATAAGCCGGAATCGTCAAAAAACTGGCCCGGCATCCAGTCAAGTTCTATCGGCACGTGCGCGCACTCATTGAGGTAGGCGCGCGCCACCCCGCAGTAACGAACCACGAAGGCCTGCATGGCGCGGCCGTAGCGTTGAAGCTCGAAGCGCACGCCCGCGCCGCCTTCGGCCAGTTCGCCGGAAGTGCAGATCAGGCGTGCGTCGCCAGCCATGTCGCAAGCGCCGGTACGGAATCGAGCAGCGCCCGGCTGGGCACGCTTTGCAGCGCCGCCAGGTCGTGCGCGCCGTAGGTCACGCCTATCGCGTCGGTGCCGGCGTTGGCGGCCATTTCGAGGTCGAAGGTGGTGTCGCCTACCATGAGCGTGCGCGCCGGCGCCACGCCGAAACCATCCATAAGTTCCAGCAGCATGGCCGGATGCGGCTTGGGATGGCAATCGTCGGCCGTGCGCGTGGCGTGGAACAGCGCGCCCAGCGCATGGCCGGTAAGCGAGCGGTCCAGGCCGCGGCGGCTTTTTCCGGTCGCCACGCCGAGCAGATAGCCCTCGCCATTCAAGCGCTGCAACAATTCGACCACACCGTCGAACATTGCGATTTCCTGGTCGCCGCTCAGGTAATGCAGGCGATAGCGCTGCGCAACTTCGTCCAGTTTGGCGCGCGTGGCGCCCGGCGCAAGCCGCGCCAGCCCCTCGTACAGCCCCAGCCCTATCACGGCGCGCGCTTCCTGCAGCGGCGGCACCGCCAGGCCGGCGTCGGCATAGGCGGCCTGCAGTGCGGCGGCGATGGTGGCGGCCGAATCCATGAGCGTGCCGTCCCAGTCGAATACGATAAGTTCGTAATGTTTGGCGCGGCTCATGGACTGGGGGCTCCCAGGCGGTCCAGATACTGCTGCAGGTCGGCCGGCAGCGGGCTTTCCCAGCGCATTGCAGCACCGCTCGCCGGGTGGCTCAGGACAAGTTGCGCGGCGTGCAGGAACATGCGTTTCAAGCCGCGCTTCTGAAGTTCTCGGTTCAGCGCGAAATCGCCGTATTTTTCGTCGCCGCACAGCGGATGGCCGAGGTGCGCCAGATGCACGCGTATCTGGTGCGTGCGGCCGGTCAGCAATTCCACCTCGACCAGGGTGCAGGCCGCGCCGCCCACCACCCAGCCGGCGCGCCGCCGCACCACGCTATGCGCATCGCGCCCGGCTGGATCGACCGTGACATGGCGCTGACCGTCGGCCAGCAAGGTTTTCAGGAGCGGCAATTGCACATGCCGCTCGGCCGCGCGGAAATCGCCGCGCACCAGCGCCAGATAACGCTTCTCTACCTGCCCTTCGCGCAGCATGTCGTGCAGCGCAATGAGCGCGGCGCGCTTCTTGGCGACCAGCAGCAAACCCGACGTTTCACGGTCCAGCCGGTGGGCAAGTTCCAGGAAGCGCGCCTGCGGGCGCGCGCGCCGCAACAGTTCGATCACGCCGAAGGACACGCCGCTGCCGCCATGCACGGCGGTGCCGGCCGGCTTGTCGATGACCAGCAGGTGCTCGTCCTCGAACACCAGCGGCAGTTCGCGCAGCGGCACCGGCGCGGTGGCGGCGGGCGCCGCGGTGCGCACCGGAGGAATGCGGATTTCGTCGCCTTCGGCCAGGCGCAGCGTACAGTCGGCGCGGCGCGAATTCACGCGCACTTCGCCCGAGCGCACGATGCGGTAGATGTGGCTTTTGGGCACGCCCTTGAGCGTACGCAGCAAAAAATTGTCCAGGCGCTGGCCGGCATCTTCGGCACCGGCGACATGGCGCACCACGGACGGTGCTTTACCTTGGGCTTTCATATCACATATACTGGGGCTGCTTCACACGGTTGCAACAGCAAGGCTTTCGGAACCGCCCGAATCGGCGCCCGGCCTGTCCGAATAGGGACCCCGGCCGCGACCAGCCCATGAACCGGTGGTTGTTTCGCTCACCACGCAAAAAGTAGTGATGTTAATAGATAGACGCGAGCATCGCACTGGCAGAATCCCCGTTCCGTGGGCCCGAAAGGCGACGGAACTGCGTCGACGAACCCTTCCTTCAGTTTGCTGATTCGCTACGGATTGAAAAACCGCATGCACCATACCAACTGACACGCGCCGGCTGCGCTAGAACGGTTCGTCCTGCCCGTGCCATGCGCGCGGGAGAAAAAAGCGATGAAACGCATGTTGTTCAATGCGACGCAGGCCGAGGAGTTACGCGTCGCGATTGTCGATGGTCAAAAGTTGATCGACCTCGACATCGAATCGGCCACCAAGGAACAAAGAAAAAGCAATATATACAAGGCCGTAATCACCCGCATCGAGCCCAGTCTCGAAGCCTGCTTCGTCGATTACGGCACCGACAGACACGGATTTCTGCCGTTCAAGGAGGTTAGCCGCAGCTATTTTCAGACCGATATCGATCCGGGCCGGGCGCGCGTGCAGGACGC
>JAEUNN010000238.1 GCA_016791085.1 Rhodocyclaceae bacterium
CGGCCGCGATATCCGGCACCAGGCGCTCCGCGTGCTGGTGGATGCTGTCGGCGCAGGCATCGCGTATGTCCGGACTGGTGCCATACACCTCCTGCAGCATGGTGCCGGCCAGGCAGGTAAATTCCGGCAGTTCGCCGCGCAGTATGGCCTTGCGGAAATCCAGGTAGCCGAGCAGGCGTTGCAGGGGATCGGCATGCGCGTGGTAAGGCGCCTGGGCGAAGAACGCGCCGGTCAGGTCCGACCAATGTTTGGCGGCGGCCACGCCCAGGGCGTCCTTGCTCTTGAAGTGGTGAAAAAAAGCGCCTTTGGTCACACCTGCGCGGGCACACAGATCATCGACCGTCGTGGCCGCGTAGCCGCGCTCGCGTATCAAAGCCAGCGCGGCGGCCAGCAGTTTTTGGCGGGCGTCGCGTTTGACGCCGGTAGCGGGGCCGGATTCCATGATTTATATATACCAACCGGTTGGTATGTTGTCAAATTTCGTGTGTTTCGGAGCCGGGCCGGGCGAAATACCGCGTGCCGAACCGGGGCGGACCACGCGCGTGTGGGTTTGCGCAGAGGGGCGCGCTACGGGCCGGCCGCCGGCCGGATTCCGTGCTTGCCACAAGCGGCGCGGAATTTTCGGGGCCCGGACCTGATCCTAATGACATGGAGGCGGCGGCGCCCGGGAAATCGACCATGTCGTAGCGGAGATCAAACCATGCGTAAACCAATCATCTTGCTGTTCGGCGCCTTGTTCACTGCTCTGTGCGCAGCACTTCCGGCGCGGGCGCAGGTGGCGATCGCGGCCGCTGCGGCCAATGTGAACATCGGCATCAATCTGGCCTTGTTCCCCGAACTGACGCGGATTCCCGGCTACCCGGTGTATTACGCGCCGCGCGTACGCGGAAATTTCTTCTTTTACGACGGCCTGTTCTGGATACTGCTGGACGATGGCTGGTATTCCAGTTCCTGGTACAACGGCCCCTGGTACCGGGTCGCCCCGCGCTACGTGCCGGTGTACATCCTGCGCGTGCCGGTGCGCTATTACCGCGATCCGCCGCATTACTTCCATGGCTGGCATACCCACGCTCCGCCGCGCTGGGGCGACCATTGGGGCCATGACTGGGAACGCCATCGCAGCGGCTGGGACCGCTGGGACCGGCGTTACGCCCCGGCCCCGGCGCCGCTGCCGCGCTATCAGCGCAAGTATTCCGGCGCCCGCTATCCCGACGCGCACCAGCAGCAGGCTTTGCAGCAGCGCAATTACCGGTACCGGCCGCGCGATCCTGACCTGCGCGACACGCACGAATCCGCGCGGCCGCATGCCCCGGCCGTGTTACCGCGCCAGGCCACGCCGGACGAACGCCAGGGCAGGCAGCGCGAGCCGCGTGCCGACGAGCGCGCGCATGCGCCGCCGCCTCAGCGCGCCCCGCATGCGCGTGCCGCGCCGCCGTCGCAGGTGCAGCAGGGCGGCGACGATCGCAAGCGCGGCAATGCGCAGCGCGATGCCGGGCCGCCGCACCGCAGCGGCCCAGCGCCGGTTCAGCAGCAGCGCGAGCGGCAAAGCCAGGCTGAGGCTGGGCCGCGGCCTCAGCACGCCGGTTCGGGCAGAGAACGCGCGGCGCCTGAACGGGACAGGGCAGGCCCGGCACAGGAGCGGGGCCAGGGCAAGAACCGCGACGGCGGCCAGGACAAGCGCGGTAAGAGTGAAGAACATGGCGAAGGCCGCGGCCGCTGAGGTGCGCGCAGGCTGCGGCCGCTGAGGTGCGCCCAGGCGGCGGCCGGAACCTGGCCATTGCCGCGGCGAGCCGTGGCGCGCGTGCGCAAGCGCCCGGCCGCGGCGGCAGGCGGCAGGGCGCGGGAAACGCGCCACACGCCGCCGCCGCACGCTGCGCATGGCCCCGTCCCGGCCAGGGCGGGACGGGACGGGGCGCAGTCCGCGGCAGCAGATGAATCGCGCTCGGACGGGCCGCGCAAGCGCCGTTGATTTCCTTCCTGCGGTCGCCCTGAGTGCGTCGTTGGGCGTTCGTAGGGCTTAGCGCTTGATGCATGCAACACTAACCCGCGGCAAATCCGTTCATGGTTCGACAGAGCCTGTCCTGAGTCTGTCGAAGGACTCACCGCGAACGGATTTGCCGGGACGCGTGGATCGGACTTTGCCGAAAGGTTCCGATGCTTGGTCTGCTTCAACGAACCTTTCCTGCAGTCTGCTGAATTCGATTGGGTCGTTGTTCGTCACAGCCCATTTACCAATTGATGCCGGTGTGATTTCGACGTATTGCCGGGAGAGCGGCGCCGACTCATGCATAGGCTCCCTCGCCACCAGAGCCGCCAAACGTACTACAAATGAATGAGCCCGCAGCGGCGTGCGGCGCGCCGCCCTGGCGGCGATTCGGCTGGCGCCGTTCATGGGTTGCGCCGCCACCCTGCGCGGCCGCGCTGCGCGCAAGCCGCGCGCTTCGGGCCCGCATGTGGCCTGCGTCGGCGGCATGAGGGGCCAAGCCGCGGCATCCCGGAAATTCGCGCAGGCAGCCTGAAAACACGCGCGCCTGGCCGCCGGCACCTGCGTCATGCGCAACTGGCGTGCTGCATATCCGGCGGGTCGGGGCGGCGGCCGCCGCGCTGGGCGCCGCGCACGCGGGCCATGGTTGCGGTTGCGCTGGCGGCCCCCATGCCAGTGGTGGGACGCAAGTCGCATCCGACGGCGCCTGGCTGCGGCGCGCGCCAGGCGCCCCGTGCGCGGACGCGGTCCGCATGGTTTCCAGGCCGGCGTTGGCGCCGGGCGCGCATTGCGCGCGCCTCGTATCCGTGGAGGAAAATCGTATGCACAGCCACCAGCCAGAAGGCGAGCCCCCGGCGGCGCCGGCCCGGCACCCGGGCCATCACCACAAAGCCGGCGCGGGCCATGGGCATGCCGCGCATCCGCATGCAGGCGCCGGCGCCAAAGATCCGGTGTGCGGCATGGAGGTGCCGGTGGATGCCGGAAAACCCAGCGCCGTGCATGAGGGCCAGCGCTATCACTTCTGTTCGCAAAAATGCCACGATGCTTTCGTGGCCGATCCGGCGCGCTACCTGGCCGGCAAGGCGCCCGCGCACGCTGCGCCCAGGGGCGGCAAATGGACCTGCCCCATGCACCCGGAAATAGTCCGCGACGCGCCGGGCGCCTGCCCCAAATGCGGCATGGCGC
>JAEUNN010000251.1 GCA_016791085.1 Rhodocyclaceae bacterium
GCCATTCGGGTGGACAGATCGTCAATCAGCAATTCGCGCTGCTCACGAGTCTTGATCTCGAGATCCAGATCCGCCATGCGGATCACCTTGTCGAGATTGGGCCGGCTGATGAGAGTGCGCGACAACATGGTAATCTGCTGCTCGACATTGGGCTGCGCGGCAAGCCCAGCCATGAGCGGCTTCAACACAGATTGCGTATCCACGAACACCCGTGCCGATGCCTCGAATTTATCGGGGATCAGCATGACGCCGACGGCACCCACGATCGCCACCAGCCAAGCCGTGACGACACCCCACCACCGGTGCAGCCACATTCCGCGCAGGTAGGTCAGTGCGCGCCTGATTAGATCATCCATACTTGCGTCTCGACTTCAGCTATTGACCGGTCCGTCTGTGGCTTTTCAGAACATGCTCTGCGGTATGATGACAACGTCACCCGGTTTCACTTCGACGTTTGCCGTCATGTCCCCGCGCTTGATCAAATCTTTCAGACGCACGGCGTATTGCTTGTTGCCATCGCTGGGACGCAGGATGGAGGCAGCGTTGCCGTCCGCGAAATCGGTGAGCCCACCGACCGCGATCATCACGTCGAGCAAGCTCATTTTCTGCCGGTACGCAAGCGCCTGCGGCTTCGCCGCCTCGCCAACGACACGTACCTGATCGGCATAAGGCCCGACAAACTGTGTGACGATTACCGTGACTACCGGATCGCGTATATACTTGGCCAGGGCCTTTTCAATATCCCGAGCGAGGGCCGAAGACTCCTTGCCCAAAGCCGGCAAATCTTCGACCAGCGGGGTGGTGATTTTCCCGTCCGGGCGCACCGGAACGCTCATCGACAATTCGGGATTGCGCCAGACGACGATGTTTACCGTATCGCCCGGCCCGATCACGTAGTTGTAGGCCGTTGCGTCAGCGGTTGACGGTGCCGGCGGATACGCTGAAGAACAAGCCGCCAACAGCGCGGCAATGGCAAAAGGCGTCAACCGCTCGAACCACGCGAGAAGTCGCGCAAATGAGCCCACGAACATATTACTCGTCTCCAATGCTAGAGTGGCGCAAACCGCTTGATAGTAACCTTTTGTCCTGGGCGGGGTGAAAGGAAAAACCGCACGTCAGGCCCAATACTTCCGACATTGGGCAAGAACGGTAAAAACACGGAAAACTTGAACCGCCCGGTGACTTTTGTGGTT
>JAEUNN010000253.1 GCA_016791085.1 Rhodocyclaceae bacterium
GGCGTCTCCCGTCGCGCGATGGTTGGATGCGACGAAGGGGTTGATTACATTGACGTTGAGAAGCGCCGTCTTGATGGTCGATTCCCAGAAGCCCTCGATCTTGCCGTTTTCGGTCAGATCGGCGGTGCCGCGGGCGCGTGAGTAGCCCGCGAAGGCATACAGGCGCGCCTTCGCCTGGGCATTGTTGTCGGTCCCGTCGTACTTCGCCTGGATCAGGACATCCGTGTTTCCGGTGATGTAGGCGCCGTCCGCGATATTGACTTCATTACTGCTGCTCACTCGCGCGTCGGAGGCGGCAAGCGCCGCACCGCCGACGCCGCCGGCCACCGTGTCGGTATAGGCGCGGTTCTTCTGGCGCGTGATTTCCGACTTGATGGCCACCTTCTCGCCGGCGAGGTTGGCGCTGCCGAGCAGGCTGATCTCGCTGCCCTTGAAGCCGGATTCGTTGTCGATGAAGGAGTCGGCGTTGATATCCGTGCCCGCGCCGAGGCCGCCGCCGTAGGCCGTGGCCTGGCTGTCGGCGTAGTTATCGACGTTGGTCTTGACGGTGAGTTCATCCCCGGCGGTCAGATTGCCGTTGACGCTGATCCGCGTGCCAAAGTCGAGGTCGGAACTGGCGTCTGCGAGGAAAATCGCGATGCCGCCGCCGCCGTCCGACGTGGCAAGACTGCTCACGTCGCTGTCGAGATTGGTCCTCACCGTGAGGTCGCCGACCGCATCGATGGTGGCGTCGCCGATCGTGATGGTCGAGGTGTTGTTGCCGCTCGCCTCGGCCCCGGCGACACCGACCTGGATGCCGCCGCCGCCGGCGCCATTGGCCGTGGCGCTGGCGCCCATGCGGCTGGTGGTTTCGATGATGACGGAGTCGCCCTTGAGGTGAGCGCCGTCGGCGACCATGAGGTTGGTCGCCACGGTAGCCGTCGCGATGGCGGTCGAGTCCTGCACGTTCACGCCACCGCCCGAGCCGCCCGTCGAGGACGCACTGACCGTGCCATCCCCGCCCGACGGGGTGGCGAAGCCAAGGGCCCCGCCTATGCCGTCGAATTGGCCGGAGAGGCTGCTCGTGATGTCGAACAGCAGCTTCTGCCCGGAGGCCGGGCCGCTGTCGCCGAAGTCCATGCCCTCGATGGCGAACTTGTGGCTGCCGCCGCTGGTTGCGCCAAGGACGAAGTCAAGCGCGGCCCCACCCGATGTCTGCGCCAGCTTGAAGGTGTTGGCCACCGCATCCACGTCACGGACATAGTATGTACGGCCGTCAACCAGCGGTCCGAGCGTCGTCTCCAGCGGTTCGTCCTGAATAGCGCGCACCGAATGCGCGACCGTCGCACTGCCCTGATTGAGGTTGAGCGGGTTCGGCGAACGGTTCACGAAAGTGCCCGGATCGGCATCGCCCAGCTGATCCGTATAACCCATCGCATCCTGGTAGGTCAGGGCCACGCGGAAGTAATCGGTCGATAGCCCGCTATTGGCGACGAAAATGTGCTGGCCGTTCGTGATGGTGCCCGCAGGCAGGGCCACCTGCGTGGTGCCGTTGAAATAGACCCCGGCGCCGTAGGAGATACCGGGCCCACGGTAGACCAGTTCCTGCCCGGCACTGAAGCCATGGCCCTGGACAAAAATCCGGTTCAGGCCGTCGAAGCTGACGGAAGGTGCCTGGTTGGCCGGGAAGCTGACCGTCGCGTCGACGTAATTGCCGGCGAACTCCTTGACCGGGGCCACACGGTAGGTAACCGCGTCGCCGTTGCTGAAATCGGTCCCGCTGTAGCTGATCGTGTCGTTCGCGGAACTGACCGCGCCGCGCCCGACCGTGTGGCTGGTGAGGGTTTGGCCCAGGCCCTGCAGCTTGATCGTGTTCTCGTCGATCACCAGCACGCGGTAGGCGGTTCCGTTGCTAAGCCCGTTGATCACGTCACCGGAGCCGGACTGGTACACCACGACGTCGGCGTTGTTCTGGTTCCACCCCGGCTCGTCCCAACCCACGTTGAACTTGTGACCCGGGACGCGGATCGTGTCCTTGGTGGTGTCGACATCGAGTGCGCCGAATATCTCGCCGAGGCTGATGGCGGTGGGGCTATTGACGATGACGTGGTACTCGCGGCCGTTGGTCAGCCCGTTGCCGTTCGCGCCGTTGAAGGT
>JAEUNN010000258.1 GCA_016791085.1 Rhodocyclaceae bacterium
ACGCAGTTGCGGCGCAATTTTTCCGGTACGCCACAGTACCAGGCTCTCATGCAGGGACGTTACGAATGAGCGAATTTTCCGCGCCTGCGGCTGGAGTCGGCGAGCGCCTGCGCGCCGCGCGCGAGGCGCGCGGTCTGGGCCTGGATGCCGTCGCGGCCCAGCTCAAGCTGCACCTGCGCCAGGTCGAGGCGCTGGAGTGCGATGCGTTCGAACAGTTGGGCGGCGCCACCTATGCACGCGGCTTCCTGCGCAATTACGCCCGGCTGCTCGATCTGGATGCCGATGCGCTGGTCGCCGAAGCCAGTCTGGGTGCCACCGCGGCGCCCAATCTCGAAGTCACCTGCAACGCCGACGGCGCCATGCCGCACGCGCAGGCCAGGCGGCCGTGGCTGCTGCCGGCGCTGGGCTTGTCGATACCGCTGGTGGTAGGGCTCGCGCTTGCGGGCTATCTGGACTGGTTCAAACGCGATGCGGAACTGGTGCCGAAAATCCAGGCCGGGCCGGTCTCCGCCGACGCGATCGCGCCGGCCCAGGCCGCCGCGCGCCCCGCGCCGGATGCGCCGGCCGCGCCCGTCGTGGCACGTGCCGCGCCGGCGCCGGAATCTTTGCCGGCCGCAAGTGCGCCGGCGGGTGGCGCCGCGGCTACGCCGCAAACTGCCGCGGCCGAGGCCGCCAAAGCCACTCCGGCGGCCGGCGAGAAGCGGCTGGAATTCGAGATCGGCGTGGATTCCTGGGTCGAAGTCAAAGATGCCGACGGCCGCGTGCTGCTGTCTCAGGTGAAACCCGCCGGCAGCAGTTTCAGCCTGAATGGCAAGGCGCCGCTCGCGCTGGTGGTCGGCCACGCCGGCTCGGTGCAGTTGCGCGTCGATGGCGAAAATTTCGATCTGCGCCCGCACACCAAGGTAGACGTGGCGCGTTTCAGCGTGAAATGAAGGCATGACTACCCTGGACCCGACGCCTTTCGGCATGGCGCCGCGCCGGCGTACGCGCAGCGTCGATGTGGGCGGCGTGCGCATAGGTTCGGACGCGCCCATCGTGGTGCAGTCCATGACCAACACCGACACCGCGGACGCGATCAAAACCGCCATCCAGGTCGCCGAGCTGGCGCGCGCCGGGTCGGAAATGGTGCGCATCACGGTCAATACCCAGGAAGCCGCCGCCGCCGTGCCGGCCATACGCGAACAGCTGTTGCGCATGAATGTGGCCGTGCCGCTGGTGGGCGATTTCCATTTCAACGGCGACCGCCTGCTGCGCGACAACCCGGCCTGTGCCGAGGCACTCGACAAATTCCGCATCAATCCGGGCAATGTAGGCAAAGGTTCCAAGCGCGACGAAAAATATGCGGCCATCGTCGAAATTGCCTGCCGCCACGACAAGCCGGTGCGCATAGGCGTCAATTGGGGCAGCCTGGATCCGGCATTGCTGGCACGCGTGATGGACGAAAACGCGCGCCGCGCGGCGCCGCTTAGCGCCGTCGAAGTCATGCGCGAAGCCATGGTCACCTCGGCGCTGGAATCCGCCGAACAGGCGGTTGCCTGGGGCCTCGCGCCGGAACGCATCGTGCTGTCCTGCAAGGTGAGCGGGGTGGCCGACCTGATCGCCATTTACCGCGAACTGGCTGCGCGCTGCGACTATCCGCTGCACCTGGGGCTGACCGAAGCCGGCATGGGCTCCAAAGGCATCGTGGCGTCCACGGCCGCCATGTCGGTGCTGCTGCACGAAGGCATAGGCGACACCATACGCGTATCGCTGACGCCCGAGCCCAATGGCAGCCGCAGCCAGGAAGTCATCGTGGCGCAGGAAATGCTGCAAAGCATGGGC
>JAEUNN010000319.1 GCA_016791085.1 Rhodocyclaceae bacterium
CATGCAGGGTGCGACCACGGCCGGCGATATCGTCGCGCGCGCCCAGGCCGCGCGCGCGGCCGGCTGCGACATGGTGCTGGTATGCAATGCCCCGCGCGATGCGATTTACCTGCTCGACCACTGGCAGCCGCGCGCGGATTCGGCCGCGGCGGCACGCATCGCCGGCTTGTTGCCGCGCACGCCGCCCGGCGCCGCCGCGACCCTTGCGGGGGATGCGGATTTCCTGGCCGCGCGCGAACGGGTGGCGCAGCTTGTGGCCTAAAAAGCGCCGAAAATCGAGCAGGATGCTGGCGGTGCGAGGCGAGGGCCAGGGCAGGCCATACCAGACGGTTGCATGCGCGCGGGCGCGCACGCCGCGCCGCGCGGCCATGCGCCCCTGCGTCCACGGCATGGGCCGGTGCGGCCCGCGGCCATGAAAAACACCGGCTTCGACGCGCGCGCCTACCTGCCCACGGTGCCGGAACAGCCCGGCGTGTATCGCATGGTGGGGAGCGGCGATGAACTTCTGTATGTGGGCAAGGCAAAAAACCTGCGCCGCCGCGTAAGTTCCTACTTCCAGCGCACGCAGAACAGCCCGCGCATCACGCTCATGGTCGCGCAGGTGGAGCGCGTGGAAACCACGGTCACACGCTCGGAAGCCGAAGCGCTGATACTCGAGAACAATCTGATCAAGGAATTTCGGCCGCGCTACAACATCCTGTTTCGCGACGACAAATCCTATCCGTACATCCGCATATCGAAACACGAATTTCCGCGCATAGGCGCCTATCGGGGCGCGATCGGGCGCGACGCGCGCTATTTCGGGCCCTTCCCCAACGTATGGGCGATGCGCGAAGCCATACAGCTGATACAGAAGGTGTTTTTGCTGCGCACCTGCGAGGACACGGTGTATGCCAACCGTTCGCGGCCCTGCCTGCTGCACGAAGTGCGCCGTTGCACGGCCCCCTGCGTGGGCCTCATAGGCGCAGCCGAATATGCCGAGGATTTGCGCCTCGCGACGCTATTTCTCGCGGGCAAGCACGGCGAAGTCGTGGAGCGCCTGTCGGAACAAATGCAGCAGGCCGCGAGCCAGCTGGCATTCGAACGCGCGGCGCAGTTGCGCGACCAGATACGCGCGCTGCAGAAGGTATTGCACAAGCAGTTTGCCGACAGCGCGCGCGACGAAGATGTGGACCTGGTCGCGGCCGTGGAGCAGGGCGGCATCGTGTGCGTAAACCTGGCCATGGTGCGCGGCGGGCGACATCTGGGCGACCGCGCCCAGTTTCCGGCCGCCGGTGCGGGCGATGCGCAGGAAACCCTGGCCGCCTACCTGGCGCAGCACTACCTGGAACATACGCCGCCGGCGCGCGTGGTGCTGAACCTGGAATTGAGCGACGAGGATGCGCTGCCACTGCAAAATGTTGCCAGCGGGCCGCCGCGCAACGAGCGCGAACGCATCTGGATGGAACTGGCCGAAAAAAATGCCGGCATCGCGCTGGCCGCACGCCACGGTAGCGCCGAGCGTGGCAGTCAGCGCCTGGAAGCGCTCAAAGCCGCGCTCGCCCTGGAGGAGGCGCCGCGCCGCATGGAATGTTTCGACCTCAGTCACACCATGGGCGAAGCCACCGTCGCGTCCTGCGTGGTGTGGCAAGAGGGCGGCATGAAAAAATCCGAATACCGGCGCTTCAACATTAGCGGCATCGCGCCCGGCGACGACTATGCCGGCATGCGCCAGGTGCTGCAGCGGCGCTACGAAAAAGTTGCCGCAGGCGAAGGTGTGCGGCCCGACCTGATCCTTATCGACGGCGGCAAGGGGCAACTCGGGGTGGCCGTGCAGGTCATGGCGGAACTGGGTCTGGACATTCCGCTGGTGGGCGTCGCCAAGGGCGAAGAACGCATTCCCGGCAAGGAGGAACTTGTATTGCCGGGGCGTGACGAAGCACTGCTACTGGGCGCAAGCTCGCCGGCGCTGCAACTGATCCAGGAAATCCGTGACGAGGCGCATCGCTTCGCCATCGTCGGCCACCGCGCGCGGCGCGCAAAAAAGCGCGTCGCCTCGGCGCTGGAGGACATACCCGGCATCGGGCCGGTGCGGCGGCGCAAATTGCTCGCACATTTCGGCGGCATCCAGGGCGTGCGCGCAGCCACCACGGAAGATTTGTGCCGGGTGGGCGGAATCAGTCAAAAACTCGCGGAACAGATACGCAGACAGCTAAACTAGCGGGCCTGCGCGTACGGCCACGGTGTGCCGGGCGCGCGGCGCGGACTACAGTCAGAACATGCTGCTAAACCTACCGACTGCACTCACCTGGGCACGTATCGTCGTCATTCCTGTCTTCATCGGCATTTTTTATCTGCCGGATGCATGGCTG
>JAEUNN010000321.1 GCA_016791085.1 Rhodocyclaceae bacterium
CTGATCGGCAATGTCAGTTTTCTTTGGGCCGCACGCGGAGACGCCACATGAAACCTGCCGCCTCACCTGTCGTGCTGCACCTGGCGGTCGACTATCCCAACCTGTACCGCCCGGAAAATACCCTGGCCGTGCGCAATTTCGTCGATGCCGCGGCGGGGCCGCAGCACCTGGTCGTGGCGCTTACGCGCAGTGCCAATCCATTCGCCGTGGCGGCCGCGGATGGCGACGGGCAGGGCGATGCGCGCATCGTGTCCATGCGCTATTGGGGTTTGCCGTTCGGCCTGCTGCTGGCGTTGTCCATGTTCATCGTGGCGCTGCGCGTGCGCCTGTTGCTGGCGCGGCGCGGCTTGCGCCCGCTCATCGTGCATGCGCACAAATTCAGTTTTGAAGGCCTGGCCGGCTGGTGGCTGGCGCGCTGGGCGCGCGTGCCTCTGGTGCTGTCGGTGCGCGGCGAGGCGGAATCCAAGGTGCTGCGCTACAAACCTCTGTACCGGCCGCTGTTGCAGCGCGTGCTGCGGGACGCGGCGCGCATCTATTACGTGTCGGCCTGGTTCCGGCCGCTCATGCGGCGGCATTTCCGCGTGGCCGAGGCGGCCGAGCGCCTGCTGCCGAATTTCGTCGCGCGGCCCGCCGCGGCCGCCGTGGGGGTGCCGCACATCGACCGCCTGGTGACCGTGCTGGACCTCAATGTCTATCGCAAAAAAGGCCTGGACCGCCTGCTGCCGGCGCTACTGGCCTGCCGCGAGCGCTATCCGCGCGTGCATCTGGACATCGTCGGGCGCGGCAGCGTGGATGCGACGGCCGAAGTGCGCCACCTGATAGAACGCCTGGGCCTCGATGCGCAGGTCAGCCTGATCGGGCCCTTGAGCCATGCCGAATTGCTCGCGCGCCTGCCGTCCTATGCCGGACTGGTGCTGCCCAGTCATAACGAAACGTTCGGCATGGTGTATGTGGAGGCGCTGTTGGCCTGCGTGCCCATATTGCATTCGCGCGGCACCGGCATCGACGGCTTCGTCGATTTCGTGGATGCGCGCGTGGCGGTCGATCCCACCGACGTGGCGGCCATCGCGGCCGGGCTGGAACGGCTGCTGGCGCAGCAGGGCGCGTGGCGCGAGTGGCTCAAGGCGCACCGTGCCGAGGTCGCGGCGGAATTCGACCAGCGCCGCTATGTGGTCGAATATCTCGAACTGGTGGGGCAGTGCGCCTGATGCGGCACGAGCCACCAGCGCAGGCGCGCGGCTTGCGCCGGAGCGCGCCATGAAGCGCGCGCTGGCCCTGTCGGTGGCCGACCAGGCGCTGCTGTCGGCGTTCAATTTCGGGCTGAACCTGTACCTCATCCGCGCCTGGCCGCCCGAACAGTTCGGCTTTTTTGCGGTGCTGGCGGCGGCCGGCATATTCGCGGCCATGCTGCAGAACGCGCTGGTCAATACGCCGCTGGCCGTGCATTTGCCGGTGGCGCCGGGCAGCGCCGAGCGCGCCCTGCTGCGGCGCGCCTTCGGCAGCGCCAACCTGTTGCTGACGGCGCTGGTGCTGGTGCTGGCCTGGGCGCTGGCCGAACTGAGCCTGGGCGGCGGCCAGGCGCTGCTGGCGGCGCTCGCCGCGCTTCATGCCGCCGCGCAATTCCTGCGCGAGTATTACCGCAGCCGCCTGGCCGTGGATGCGCACCTGGGCGCGCTGCTGTGGTCGGACCTGGCCTACCTGCTGCTGGCCTGCGGCGCGCTCGGCGCCATCGAATACCTGGCACTGCCGGCGCAACAGGCGCTGCCGCTGCTGCTGGGGGCGCTGGCCGGCGCGGCCTTGCTGTCGGTCGCGCCGCACTGGCGGCCTCCGCATCCGGCCGCGTGGCCTGCGCTGCCGCGCGAACTGCGGCAGGTGTTCGGCGCGCAGATGCACGAAATCCGCTGGAGCCTGGCCGGCGTGATTACTACCGACATCCAGAACCGCGGCTACATATTCGTGGCCGCGGCGGTATTCGGCCCGGCCGCGGTGGCGCATTTGCAGGCCGGCCGGCTGTTTTTCGGGCCGCTCAACCTGCTCTCGGGCGCCTGGGCGCGTGTGGCGCGCCCGCGCCTCGCGCAGTGTGCGGGGCAGGGCGATCAAGCCGCGTTCGCCGCGCTGCTGCGCCAGGCCGTGCTGCTGTTCGCGGCGCTCAATGCCGCTTTTCTGGGCGCGCTGTGGCTGGCCTGGCCGCTGCTCGCGCAGCACGTGTTCGGCGACAAATATCGCGATATGGGGCCGCTCATCGCGGCCTGGGGGCTCGCCAATCTGCTGTTCCAGGTGCGCTCCTGCCTGGCCACCGGCGTGCAGGCGCTGCGCCGCTTCCGCGATCTGACCATGGCCACGCTGTACGGCGCGCTGTTGTCGGCGCTGTTGCTGGCGGCGGTATGCGCGGCGGCCTGGGAACGCGGTTTGATCGCTTCCGTGATCGCCGGCGAATGCGTGGCGCTGGCGGTCGTGGCGGCGATATTGCGCCA
>JAEUNN010000355.1 GCA_016791085.1 Rhodocyclaceae bacterium
GTGAGCGGCAGGAAGTCCTGCCCCGGCTTCACGTTGCGCTGCGCCACCACGGTGGCCAGCACGACCGTATCTTCCATCGTGACGACCACGGCTCCGGTGGCCTGACGGGCGATTTCGCCGGTTTCCAGCGTTACGGTGTGCTCGCCGTAACGAAAGCTCTTTTTGTAGTGACTGCTCAAGATTATTCCTTTCGTGGCACAGCGGCAGTCTTTGCGCCTGGATTTGCCGCTGCGGCAAAAAACAAACCGGCGCCACCACGAAGGTGTACGCCGGTTGCGTATGGGTTCAGATGGGCAGGCCGTGCACTGCGCCTGCTGCGCGCGCGCAGGGCGAACCGCGCCACCGGCATGTTGCGACGCAAGGTGCGCGCCGCAACAAACCGGACAGACCGCGGCCTTCAGGCAGCGTGTCGGCCAATCTGTTTACTTGCGCAGGCCGAGGCGTTCGATCAGCTTTTTGTAGCTGTCGGAATTCGTGCCCTTCAGGTAATCCAGCAGCTTGCGGCGGCGGCTCACCATTTTGAGCAGTCCGCGGCGCGAGTGGTGATCTTTCACGTTGGCCTTGAAGTGGCCGGTGAGCCCGTTGATGCGGGCGGTGAGGAGCGCTACCTGCACTTCCGGCGAACCGGTGTCACCGGTTGCGCGCTGGTAATCTGCGACGATTTTGGCTTTTTCAGTCGATGCAATGGCCATGATTAGGTCTCTTGGACAATTTTCACTCTTTAGCGAGGGGCCGCATTATACCCGTCAAACGCATGAAATCTCAAGCATTTACTGCGGGTGCGCCGGATTCCGCCTGGGCCACCAGGCGCAGCGGTTCGAGTACGCCATCGGCGTATTGGCCCAGCCCCATGAATCTATCCTGCCAGTACAGCCGCAAGCTGCCGGCCAGCGCGCAGTCGGCCAGCGGCACGCGCTGGCCCAAGGCGATGCGCCGCGCCACGTCTTGATCGAGGTCGATGCGCGGGAAATCGGCTACCAGCAGGTCGGCCGGCAACAGATGCGCGCGGCGCGCCTGCAGGTCGCCCGGTTCGAGTTGCGCCAGGGTGAGCGCGCGCTCCAGCCCGAACGGGCCGATGGCGAGCCGGCGCAAGGCCGTCAGATGCGCGCCGCACCCCAGGGCCCCACCCAGCGCTTCCGCCAGCGTGCGCACATAGGTGCCTTTGCTGCAGCGCACACGCATGCGCACGAAGGCACCCTCGACGGCTTCGATTTCCAGCTCGTGTATGGTCACGCGGCGCGGCTCGCGCGCGATTTCCCGGCCCGCCCGCGCATATTCGTAGAGCGGCCGGCCCTGGTGTTTGAGCGCCGAATACATGGGCGGAAGCTGCTCGATTTCGCCGCGCAGCGGCACGGCGGCCGCATGCACGTCGGCGGCACTGCAGTTCACCGGGCTTTCCGCAACCACCTCGCCTTCGGCGTCGCCGGTCGTGGTGGTCGCGCCCAGGCGCAATTCAGCGCGGTATTCCTTGTCGGCGTCCAGCCAGCGCGCGGAAAATTTGGTGGCTTCGCCGAAACACAGCGGCAACAGGCCGCTCGCCAGCGGGTCCAGCGTACCGGTATGGCCGGCCTTGCGCGCGCCAAGCAGGCGCCGCGCCGCTTGCAGCGCGGCATTCGAGCTCATGCCGGTATCTTTGTCGAGCAGCAGCACGCCGTCGATGGGCTCGCCGCGGCGCGAACTCATGGCGCCACCCTGGCAGCGGCCGGACAAACGGGAACTTGCATGGAAAAACCGCGATAGCGCCGGGCCTGCGCCTCAGTCCTCGGAGCCGTGCGGCTTGCCGACCGCCTCGTCGATGAGGCGCGACAGGCGGTCGCCGCGCTCGACCGCGTTGTCATAGGCGAAATGCAGTTCGGGCAGGGTATGGATATGGATGCGGCGGCCCAGTTCGCGGCGCAGAAAACCCGCGCTGCTTTTGAGTCCGCGCTCGATGTCGGCGAGCCGCGCGGCATCGCCCATGGCGGTATAGAACACCTTGGCGTGCGCGTAATCGGGCGACAGTTCGACCTCGGTTACGGTAACCAGCCGGCAGCGCGGGTCTTTCACGTGCAACTGGATCAGTTCCGCCAGCTCGCGCATGATCTGTTCGGCCACGCGCGTGCCGCGCGAATA
>JAEUNN010000395.1 GCA_016791085.1 Rhodocyclaceae bacterium
GGGAATTGAATCGGCGTGCCCGCGGCGTTGTGGAGTGGGCGCCCCGGAAATGCGGCTGAACACGCTCGAAATGCTCATAGACCGGACGTCCTGCGCGGGTTAACTCGACTGACCGGAGTATGCCTGACGTCGCCAAGCGGAGCAATCCCCGGAAGGCGCGCAGGCACCACCGCGCGGCGCCTCCACCAAGAGCCGCGATGGATTGCTTCGACACGACGGGAATGGAGCGGCGCGGCATCATGGCGGCGCCCGGGCGCTGGCACGTAACGGGCCGTTGTCGCAATCCGGTGCGCGGTGTGCGCGCAGTGGAGGCTGAATGGAAATGACCGCGAGTCGTCCGGCGCCGCAAAGCGGGCAGACCGTCGGGTCGGTCCCGCTCACGCGGAGCATGAACTCGGCCACGGTTTCTGTGGCGGGTGGCGGCGGCTCGGGCAGCGCGAGTACCGCGCGCGCCTTGGCCAAGCATTGCGCCTTTCTCCGGTTCGCCATGAAGCCGATGTGCCGAATCCGCGTGAAGCCGGCCGGCAGCACATGCAGCAGAAAGCGGCGCAGAAATTCGCCCACGCTCAAGCGCATGACGCCGCGGCGGTTGCCGTGCGCATAGTCGCGCCAACGGAAGCGCACCTCGCGACCGTCGAAACTCACCAATCGATTATTCGAGATCGCGATGCGGTGCGTATAGCGTCCCAGGTATTGCAGCACCGCCTGCGCTCCGGCGAACGGGCGCTTGGCATACACCACCCAGGCCGTGCGGCGCAAGTCGGCAAGGAAGCGCCGCCGCGCCGGCTCCTGCCCGAGATCCTGCGGCAGGCGCAGGCCAGACTTGGCAAATAGCGCCTCCAGCCCGGCCACAAACTTGCCGCGAAACACCTGCGACAGCGCTTTCACCGGGAACAGAAAGCCCGCGCCAGCGCGCACGAAAGCGCCGTCAGGCGCGAGGCCGCCGCCGGCCACCAGCGCGTGCACATGCACGTGCTGGGACAGATTCTGGCCCCATGTGTGCAGCACCAAGGTCGCGCCGATCTCGGCCCCCAGCCAGCGCGCGTTGCGCCCGAACTCCAGCAGGGTGGCCGACACGGCCGCAAACAGCAGGTCATACAACTGCCGCGGATTAGCCTGGATGAGAACGTTCAGCGCATGCGGCAGCGTGAACACCACATGAAAATACGGCAATGGCAACAACTCCGCCGCGCGCGCCGCGAGCCAGCGCTCCTTGGCGAGCGTCTGGCACTTCGGGCAGTGCCGGTTGCCGCAGGAGTGATAGCGCACAAAATCCGCACCGCAACTGCCGCAGCGCAGATGCGTGGCACCGGCCGCCGCCGTGCGACAGGCGGTGATGTCGGCGAGCGCGCGCCGGTGGACGCCGGCCAAGCGATGGCTGGCACAATAGGCTGCTGCGGCCGCACGCACGATGTCGGCCAACTCCAGCCTGCAACCAGGCCTGCCGGCCGCGCCGTGGCAGGACGCGGCAGGGCGCGCACGCGCGCACATGACACGCGTGGCCGTTCAGACGCGCGGCGGCGGCGTTCGGGGATGCACGGTTCGCGGCGCCCGCGCCGGTTGCGCCGCTTTCGGTGCAGGAGGCGGCGTCTTGGGCAGCAGGTCGAGCGGTGACGGGGTCGCAGCGAGATGCTTCTGCGCAAGATGCAGATAGCGCTGGGTGGTCTCCAGACTATTGTGCCCCATTAGCCGCTGTATCGTGTGCAGATCGGTGCCGTCCTCCAGCAGGTGCGTCGC
>JAEUNN010000396.1 GCA_016791085.1 Rhodocyclaceae bacterium
CAGCCGCACGACCCCGATGCGGCGCGCCAGATGCTGCGCCTGCTGCACACCATCAAAGGCAGCGCGCGCATGGCCGGCGCCATGTCCTTCGGCGAACTGATACATGCCATGGAAGGGCGGGTCGAATCCGCGGTCGCCGAAGAGGCGGTCACGCCGGCCTTTTTCGACGATTTCGACGCGTCTTTCGACCGCGCCAACATGCTCATGGAGCGCCTCGAAAAGGGCGAATCCATCGCCGACGTGGCAGCCCCCGAGCAGGCAGCGCCGGCCGCGGCGGAAGCCGCCGAAGAAGAACTGGCCGCGCCGGGACTGGCGCGCGCCACACTGCGCGTACCGGCGCAGATGGTGGACCGCTTCGTGAATGAGGCCGGCGAAATTTCCATCGCCCGCACTCGCATCGAAGCCGAAATGCGCACGCTGCGGCGTTCCCTGCTGGACCTCACGGAAAACGTGATACGTCTGCGCAACCAGTTGCGCGAAGTGGAAATTCAGGCCGAGTCGCAAATGCTGTCGCGCATCGCGCAGGCCGAAGCCCAGCACACTTCGTTCGACCCGCTCGAAATGGACCGCTTCACGCGCCTGCAGGAACTTACCCGCATGATGGCGGAAAGCGTGGGCGACGTCACCACGGTGCAACAGAACCTGCTGCGCAACCTGGACAACGCCGAAGCCGCAACCCACGCCCAAAGCCGCCTGAATCGCGAATTGTCGCAGGCGCTCATGGGCGTGCGCCTGGTGCCCTTCGATACCCTGAGCGACCGCCTCTACCGCATCGTGCGTCAGGCCGCCAAGGAAATGTCGAAAAAGGTGAATCTGGACGTACGCGGCGGCCAAACCGAATTCGACCGCGAAGTGCTGGAAAAAATGACCGGCCCGATCGAACACCTGGTGCGCAACGCGGTCGCGCACGGCATAGAAACGGTGGACCTGCGCGCCCGGCGCGGCAAGCCGGAGACCGGGCAGATCACGCTGCACGTGGGTCAGGAAGGCAACGAGGTTTACCTCGAAATGTCCGACGACGGCGGCGGCCTGGATTTCGACGCGATACGCCGCCGCGCAGTGGAGCGCGGCCTGCTCGCCGCGGACGCCGAGCCCGACACCGCGCACCTTACCAGCCTGATATTCGAGCCGGGCTTCACGACCATGCAGCAGCTGTCCGAACTCGCCGGCCGCGGCGTCGGCATGGATGTCGTGAAATCCGAAACCACCGCGCTGGGCGGTCGCCTGGAAGTGGTCACCGAGGCCGAAAAAGGCACCCATGTACGCATCTACCTGCCGCAAACCCTGGCCTTGATGCAGGCGGTGCTGCTCGGCATAGCCGGCAAAACCTATGCGGTGCCGTCGGCCATGGTCGAACAGGTTGCCGAACTGAAGCCCGCCGCGGCGGCCGACTTGCGCCGCACCGGCTACCGCGAGTGGCAGAACAACCGCTACGGCTACCGTTACGCGGCCCATCTGTTCGGCTGGCGCGACCGTGCCCCGGCCGCGGACCAGTCGACCTGGGTGCTGCTGTTGCGTGCCGGTACCCAGCGCGTGGCCATGGAAGTGGATGTCATGCGCGGCAACCAGGAAGTGGTGGTCAAGCAGATCGGCCAGCAGCTGTCCCGCGTCCCGGGCATAGCCGGTGCCACCGTGCTGGGCGACGGCGAACTGGTGCTCATCATCAACCCGATCACGCTGGTTGACCGCGAGGCGCGTACGGCCGCCGCGGCGGTGGCCGCCGAAGCGGCCGGCGGCGGACCCGAAGTGCCGGCCGCGGCGCCGGTAGCGGCGCGTCAGGCGCCGCTGGTCATGGTCGTGGACGATTCGCTCACGGTGCGCAAAATCACCACGCGCCTGCTCGAGCGCGAAGGTTACCGCGTGGTGACCGCCAAGGACGGCGTGGATGCGCTGGAACAGTTGCTCAACACCGTGCCGGACGTGATGCTGCTGGACATAGAAATGCCGCGCATGGACGGTTTCGACGTAACGCGCAACGTGCGTGCCGACACCAACCTCAAGCACCTGCCTATCATCATGATTACTTCGCGCAGCGCCGACAAACACCGCAATTACGCGGCCGAAATCGGCGTCAATCACTACCTCGGCAAACCTTACGTGGAAGAAGAACTGCTGCGCCTGGTGGCCCAATTCACGGGCCGCGAAATCGCCGCCGCGGGCTGAGCGGCAAGCGCCCCGGCGGCCGCAGGCGCGCCACCGCGGAGCGCGCGCCGCTGCGGCGGCGTTGGTGACGGAGCGCGGGGGATCAAGCCAGCGCCTGCGCAAAATCCTCGATCAGGTCGCGCTCCGATTCCAGCCCCACCGCCACCCGCACCAGCCCCGCGCCCACGCCGGCCTGTGCAATCTGTTCCGGCGTGAGCGAACCTTCCCAGGCCGACGCCGCATGTATGGCCAGGGTTTCCACGCCACCCAGGCTGACCGCATGGCCGGCCAGCTTGAGGCGCGCCAGCAAATCCTGCGCGGCGCTGTAGCCGCCCTTGGTTTCCAGCGCCAGAACGCCACCGAAATGCCGCATTTGCGCGCGCGCCAAGCTGTGCTGGGGGTGACTTTCCAGGCCCGGATAATGCACGCGCGCAATTTTCGGATGGCGCTCCAGCCAGAACGCCAGCGCCAGCGCCGTCGCCGCGCTGCGTTCCACGCGCAGGGCCAGCGTGCGCAGGCCGCGCAGCAGCAGGAAAGCTTCCCAGGCATTGCTGCAGGCGCCCAGCACGATCGCGTACTGCCAGACCTGCTCGATGCGCCCGGCGTCGCCGCAGGCCACGCCGGCCACCAGATCGCTATGCCCACCCAGATATTTGGTCGCGCTATGCACGACCAGATCGATGCCGAAATCGTGCGGCCGGGTTGCCAGCGGCGTGGCGAAAGTATTGTCGGCCAGCGTGGTGATGCCGCGGCTGCGCGCCAAATTCGCGACCGCCGCCAGATCGGTAAGCGCCAGCGTGGGATTGGACGGCGTTTCCAGCACCACGAGCGCGGTGTCGTCGCGCAGCGCGGCCGCAAACGCCGCCGTATCGGTCTGGTCCACGCGCGTCACCGTCACGCCCATGCGCGGCAATATGCGCGTGAGGAGCGCGGTGGTGCCCATGTAGTGGGAATGTTGCGCCACCACGTGGTCGCCGGCTCCCACCTGCGACAGCACGCAGGTCGCCATGGCGCCCATGCCGGACGCAAATAGCAGCGCCTGTTCGCAATTTTCCAGCTGCGCCAGCAGGCTTTCCACCTGCGCCAGCGTGGGATTGCCATAGCGCGCGTAATAGCGTTGCGGACGCGGCTGGTTGGCCAACTCGGCAAAGTGCGCCGCATCGCGCGCGCGGTAGGTGGAACTGGGATATAGCACCGGCGCCACGGCCGCTGCATCGCCCGCGGCGCGGTCGCCGTGCACAAGCAAAGATTCGATGTCCATGGAGTCTCCCGGAGTATGGCTGCGCCAGCGGCACGGCCGTGCGCGTGCATGATCCTACAATCCGGCGGGTGGTGTTCGGTGGGTGCCGCGCGGCCCTGCCCCCCGGCCTGGCCCGGCGCAGGCGCAAAACTTTTGCGGCAAGCCGACGCGACCCGGGGCGGTTTGTAGGATCATTCGGGTAATCGCCGCACTTGCCCTGTCCGGGGCACACCATCCCGTCGTCCGACTAGTCGAACCAGCAGGAGGGCAGCATGGCCAACCAGCTCGCCGGCGAAACTTCGCCCTATTTGTTGCAACACGCCGCAAACCCCGTGCACTGGATGCCCTGGGGCCAGGCCGCGCTCGAGCGCGCACGCGCAGAGGACCGTCCCATCCTGCTGTCGGTGGGCTATTCCGCCTGTCATTGGTGCCATGTCATGGCGCACGAATCGTTCGAGGACGATCAGATCGCGGCGGTCATGAACCGCCTGTTCGTGAACGTCAAAGTCGACCGCGAAGAGCGCCCGGACATCGATCAGATTTACCAGCTTGCGCACCAGATTCTGACGCAGCGCTCGGGCGGCTGGCCGCTCACGCTGTTTCTCACGCCGGACGGCACGCCGTTTTTCGGCGGCACCTATTTCCCCAAGGCGCCGCGCTATGGGCTGCCGGGCTTCGCCGACCTGTGCGAGCGGGTCGGGCGCGCCTGGCACGAACAGCGCGCGGCCATAGAAACCCAGAACACCGAATTGCGCGGCGCGCTGGGCCGCATGAACCTGCCGGCCGGCTACGAGGATGACGATTTCGACGCGGCGCCGATCGCCGCCGCGCGCGCCGCACTGTCGGCCGGTTTCGACAGCGTGCACGGCGGCTTCGGCCAGGCGCCCAAATTCCCGCACCCGGCCGACCTGGCATTCCTGCTGCGGCGCCGGCTTTGCGCCGAGGACGTGGAAGCCGGCGACATGGCCATCAACACCCTGCGCGCCATGGCGGCAGGCGGCATACACGACCATCTGGGCGGCGGCTTCTGCCGCTACAGCGTGGATGAGCGCTGGGAAATTCCGCACTTCGAAAAAATGCTCTACGACAACGGTCCGCTGCTGGGACTGTATGCGCGCGCCTGGGCGGCCACCGGGGACGCTACGCTGGCGGCCGCGGCAGAGGGCATCGCGGGTTTCGTCATGCGCGAAATGCAGCACCCCGACGGCGGCTTTTACAGCGCCCTGGATGCGGATTCCGAAG
>JAEUNN010000400.1 GCA_016791085.1 Rhodocyclaceae bacterium
GTGGCCGGCCCCAAAGTCCATCACCTGAGCTATTTCCGCCGCGCCGAAAGCGCGCGCCCCATGCTCGATGCGCTGGCCGGGAACAACGAGGAATTCGAACGTCTGAACGCCCCCTCGCGCGAGCACATCGGGCGTGGCGGCGACAAGGTGCTGGCCAAGGACAATGCGCCCATCGCGCTCATGCTGCCGGGCGTCATGGGCAGCCAGCTGGCCGCGGACGGCGACCGCATCTGGTTCAACCCCCTGCGCATGCTGGGCGGCGGCATGGAGCGGCTCAAGCTGGGGGCCGCGGCCACCACGGCCGGATGGATAGACCGCTCCTACGACGATTTCGCCAAACAGCTCGCGCTAAGCCACGAAGTGCGGCCTTTCGTCTATGACTGGCGGCTGTCCATCACCCAAGCTGCACAAAAATTCGGCGACGCGCTGGATAGGGCACTCAAGGATGCCGCGCAGCGCGGCAAGCCGCTACGCATCGTCGCGCACTCCATGGGCGGCCTGGTCGCGCGCCTGGCGTTGAAAGAGCGTTGGGAAAAGCTGCGCGCCCTGCCCGGCAGCCGCCTGGTGCAATTCGGCACGCCCAACGGCGGTTCGCACAGCATCGCCTGCGTGCTCATGGGGCGCGACGAATTCGTGCGCGCGATCGCTTTCTGGGCCGACTGGAAGCACGACATGAACGAATTCCTGCAGATCGTGCGGGATTTTCCGGGCGTGCTGGAACTGCTGCCCTGGGCACCCGCGGACGGCAAGGACTATTTCGACCCGGACCTGTGGAAACAATGGGCAAGCGCCGACGTATGGAATAAAGGCCGCCTGCCGCGCGGCGCCACCGAGTACGACACCGCCAAAGGTGCGCCGGACGGCTGGCCGGCACCGCAAAAAGGCCCTCTGCAGGCCGCGAAAAAAGCCGTCGATGAAATTGTCGGCGCGCCGCTCGACAAGCAACTCACCCTCTACGTGGCCGGCCGCGCGCGCACGCCGGTGGATGTGCGCGTGCGCGACGGTCAGGTGGAAATCGGCTGGACCGAAGAAGGCGACGGCCGCGTGCCGTGGGCCACCGGCATTCCGCCCGAGCTGCCCTGCTGGTACGTGGATGCCGCGCACGGCAGTTTGCTCAGCCACAAAAAGGCTTTCGGCCAGTACCTCAAACTGATAGAAACCGGGCAGTGCAGCTTGCCCACCCAGCGCCCGCTCGCGCGCGGCGAGCGCGAAACCGTCTATGCCCCCGCGCCGGTGCTGGCCCCCGCGCTGTACCCGAC
>JAEUNN010000432.1 GCA_016791085.1 Rhodocyclaceae bacterium
CGGACCCCGTCTGGCGCACCAAGTGGGTACCCGACGACGTTTTGCTGTTCCGCTACTCGGCATTGACGTTCAACGGCCACCGCATTCACTACGACCGGCGCTATGTCACCGAGGTCGAGGGCTATCCCGGCCTGATCGTGCATGGACCGATGATCGCCACGCTGTTGCTCGACCTTTTGCGCCACAAGCTGCCGGATGCCGAGGTCGCCAGATTCGAGTTCCGCGCCGTGCGTCCGACTTTCGACATCAATCATTTCTTCGTCAACGGCACGCCCCAGGCCGATGGCAAAACCATCCACCTGTGGGGCGAAGATCACGAAGGCTGGCTGACCATGGACGCCACTGCCGTACTGAAGTAAGGAGCGCAGCATGAGACCGTTGGAAGGCATTACCGTCATTACCCTGGAACACGCCATTGCCGGCCCGTTCGCAACCCGCCAACTGGCTGACCTCGGCGCCCGCGTGATCAAGGTGGAACGTCCCGGTGTGGGCGATTTCGCCCGCGGCTACGACGAGCGTGTGCATGGCCTGGCCTCGCACTTCGTATGGACCAACCGTTCCAAGGAAAGTCTGACGCTGGACGTGAAGCACCCGGAGGCGCAGAAAATTCTGCTCCGTCTGGTCGCCGAAGAGGCCGATATCCTGGTCCAGAATCTGGCGCCGGGGGCTGCGGCGCGGCTGGGCCTGTCCTACGAGGCGCTGTCGGCAATCAAACCGGAAATCATCGTGTGCGATATTTCCGGCTACGGCAACGACGGCCCTTATCGCGACAAGAAGGCCTACGACCTGCTTATCCAGAGCGAATCCGGATTTGTTTCGGTCACCGGCACCGAGGACGAACCGTCCAAGGCCGGCCCGTCGATCGCCGACATTTCGGCCGGCATGTACGCCTACAGCAATATTCTGGCCGCCCTGCTGCAACGCCAGATTACCGGACGTGGCCAGCATCTCGACATATCGATGCTGGAAAGCCTGGTCGAGTGGATGAACTATCCGCTCTATTACTCGATAGACGGCGCGTCGCCACCGCGCCGCACCGGTGCCAGCCACGCGACGATTTATCCGTATGGCCCGTTCCCGGCCGGAGACGGCAAGAACGTGATCCTCGGCCTGCAGAACGAACGCGAGTGGGCGGGCTTCTGCGACAAGGTATTGCTGCGCCCCGAACTGGCCAAGGAACAGCGCTTTTCGTCCAATTCGAAACGCAGCGCCGCGCGCGACGAACTGCGTCAGATCATTGTCGATACCTTCGCCACGCTGACGGCCGAGCAGGTGATCGATCGTCTCGAAGCCGCGCAGATCGCCAATGCCCACCTCAATACGATGCAGGACGTGTGGGCCCACCCGCAACTGCAGGGGCGCAAGCGCTGGCGTGAAATCGACACGGCGGTCGGAAAAGTGCCGGCCTTGCTGCCGCCCGGCTCGTGGACGGACTGCGAACCGCGCATGGACCCGGTGCCGGCCCTCGGCCAGCACACCGAGGCCATCCTGAGCGGGCTTGGCTATACGGCCGGCGACATCGCCGAGCTGCGTGCCGCGGGAGCGATCTGATGCTGCCGGTCAGCTATTTGTTCGTGCCGGGCAATCGTCCCGAACGATTTGCCAAGGCGCTGGCCGCCGGGGCGGGGGCCATCATTCTCGATCTCGAAGATGCTGTCGCGCCGGCCGACAAGGCCGCCGCCCGCCAGTCTGTCGCAGACTGGGCGGGTAGTGCCGGCATCGCCGCCGAGCGCCTGGTGGTGCGGATCAACGACACGCTTTCGCCCTGGTATGCAGACGACGTGGCGATGGTCAAGGCGGCCGGGATCAAGCAGGTGATGCTGCCGAAAACCGAATCCGCCGAGCAGGTGAAAATGACCATCGCCGGCACCGCCGACGACGTCTGCATAGTGCCGCTGGTCGAAACGGCGCGCGGCATCGCCAACATCGATCAGATCGCGCGGGCAGAGGGCGTGCAAAGGATTGCCTTCGGCAGCCTCGATTACGCGGCCGACCTCGATCTGAGCGGCGACGAGCGGGCCCTGATCTATCCCTACAGCAAGATCGCCGTGGCCTCCCGCTGTGCCGGACTGGCGCCGCCGATTGCCGGCGTAACGCCCACCCTGGACGATCTGCAACGGACCGAGACCGATTTTGCTTTTTCCCGGGCGTTTGGCTGCACCGCCAAGATGTGCATCCATCCCAAGCAGGTCGAACTGGTCGAGCGGCTCAGCCGCCCGACGCAGCAAGAAGTCAACTGGGCCAGGAAAGTCCTGGCCGCCGCCAAAAATTCGTCGGGAGCCGTTCAGGTCGACGGAAAGATGGTGGACCGCCCTGTGGTTCTGAAGGCCGAAGCCATCATGGCGCGAACCACGACGACGACGCATAGCTGAACCCCAGACTTAAGCACAGCCGTATTTCCCAACTTTCAATCAGGAGACATCACCATGGGATCGACCATCATCGACTCGACTATTTTCGGCAACATTTTCAGCACCGACGCCATGCGCCAGGTCTGGTCCGACCGCAACCGTACCGAAAAATACCTCGATATCGAGCGCGCGCTGGCCGTCGTCCAGGGCCGCCTAGGCATCATTCCGCAAGAGGCGGCAGACGAAATCGTGCGCAATTGCGCCATCGACAAGATAGACATGGATAAGCTGCGCGCCCAGACCGAGCGTATCGGCTATCCGGTGCTGGGCGTCGTGTCGCAACTGAACGCCCTGTGCCGTGACCGCCTGGGCGAATATTGCCACTGGGGCGCCACCACCCAGGACATCACCGACACCGCCACCGTGATGCAGATACGCGAAGGGCTCGATCTGGTCGAGGCGGAACTGCAGGCCATTTGCGCCGCACTGGCCGATCTTTCGCAGCGCTACCGTGACACCCCGGTGATCGGTCGCAGCAACCTGCAACAGGCCATTCCCGTCACTTTCGGCTTCAAGACCGCGGCCATACTGGCCGGTATGGAGCGCCACCGTGTACGCCTGCAGCAACTGCGGCCGCGCGTCCTGATGGGCGAGTTCGGCGGCGCCTGCGGAACCCTGGCCTCGATCGAGACGGGCGCCATGGAAACCCAGGCCGGACTGATGGCCGAACTGGGGCTGGCGCAACCGGATATCGCATGGCACACGGTGCGCGACACCATCGCCGAAACGGGCGCTTTTCTCGGCCTGCTGGGTGGTTCGCTGGGCAAGATCGCGATGGACGTCAAGCTCATGATGCAGCACGAAGTGGCCGAGGTGTTCGAGCCCTTCGCGCCGGGCCGTGGTTCGAGCAGTACCATGCCGCAGAAGCGCAACCCGATTTCCAGCTGCTACATCCACGCCGCCGTGTCGGTCGTCCGCCAACATGCCGCCGCCCTCATGGACGCCATGATCGCCGACCACGAACGTTCGACCGGCCCGTGGGAAATCGAGTGGATTGCCTTGCCGGAAGCTTTCTGCCTGATCGCCGGGGCGCTGAAGCAGACGCGCTTCGTGCTGGAAGGCCTGGAAGTCGATCCGGCCGCGATGATGGCCAATATCGAACTGACCAACGGACTGGTCATGTCGGAAGCCGTGATGATGGGCCTGGGCCCATATATCGGCCGCGAATACGCCCACGATCTGGTGTATGACCTGTGCCGCGAGGCGATCAAGAGTAACCGTCCGCTGCTCGACCTGCTGGCCGAGCATCCGGAAATCAACCCTCACCTCGACCGGGCGGCGTTGGCCCGCTTGTGCGATCCGTCGAACTACCTTGGCCAGGCCGGGGTGATGGTGGACAAGGTGCTGCAGCGCAAGGCAGGGCAAGCGTAAACGGGCGGTTTTGCGGCGGAAAATGGCATGGAACTACGGCAACTGCGTTATCTGGTCCGAACCATCGAACTGGGCAGCATCAGTCAGGCTGCGCTCGACCTGGGCGTGGCGCAGTCCGCCGTCAGCCTGCAGATCCAGCGCCTGGAAGGCGAACTTTCGACGCGCTTGCTGCAACGCACGCCTAGCGGTGTCATTGCGACGGATGCCGGCATTGCCTTCCTGGCGCATGCCCGGCTCGCCCAGCGTCACGCCGACGAGGCGATGGCGGCGGCCCGTCTGTCGCGGCTCTCCGGGGTGGTGGGCGTAGGCCTCGCGGCGACCACCTCCGGGGTGCTTGGCCTGCCGCTGCTGCAGGCCATGCAGCTGCGGTTTCCCGGCATACGCATGCGCCTGGTTGAGGGCATGTCCGGGCATCTCGGGCAAATGCTCAATGCGCGCGAGATCGACCTCGCCGTGCTGTTCGGCGCCCCGCAGGCCAGGCGCTGGACGGCCCAGCACCTGTTGGACGAGCGCCTGTTTTTCGTCTGCGGTGCCCAGAGTGGCGCCGACCGGCTGCCATCGACCTTGGCCGACATGGCCGATACGCCGCTGGTTCTGCCAACGTCCCGGCATGGCCTGCGCCAGGTGATAGACGCGGCCTGCAGCAGCCTCGAGCGGCAGCCCAACATCGTTGCCGAAGTCGATTCGCTGGCCGTGTTGTTGGACATGGTGGCGGCCGGCATGGCCGCGACACTGCAGCCGTGGTCGGCCCTGGCGCGCAAGTCGGAAGCCGTGAGCCGGCTGCGCTGGGTGGAAATCGCCGATGCCGGAAGCGCACGGCGCAATCTGCTGTGCAGCCTGCCCGATGACGAACTGGCGCCCGCAGCGCTGGCCACTCGCGCTGTGCTCCGCGAGGTGGTTGCGCAACTGATCGAGGACGGCCGCTGGAAAGGCGTGACACGCGGGCATCTCGAATCGAGATAGGGGGATGCCGGAGCGGCTTAGGGTAGCGCCGCGCCGATGCGGGATAGTGTCATCGCTGAAACCTGCAACAGATCAACAGGAGCGAATGATGCCTGACGACAATTCCCGCGCCGTCGATGTGCTGGTCATCGGCGGCGGCAATGCGGCTTTATGCGCGGCTTTGATGGCCCGCGAAGCGGGCGCCTCGGTGCTGCTGCTGGAAGCGGCGCCGCGCGAGTGGCGCGGCGGCAATTCCAGCCACACGCGCAATCTGCGCTGCATGCACGACGCGCCCCAGGACGTGCTGACCGATGCCTATCCCGAAGAGGAATTCTGGCAGGACCTGCTCAAGGTCACCGGCGGCAATACCAACGAACGACTGGCCAGACTGGCGATCCGCGAATCTTCCACATGTCGCGGCTGGATGCGGCGGCACGGCGTGCATTTTCAGCCCTCGCTGTCCGGCACCTTGCAGCTGTCCCGCACCAATGCCTTTTTCATGGGCGGCGGCAAAGCCCTGGTCAATGCCTATTACCGCAGCGCCGCGGCCCTGGGTGTCGAGATTCGCTATGGGGCGCCGGTGGATCGGCTGGAGGTCGCCGATGGGCAGTTCCAGGCCGCCTGGGTGGGCAAGGAGCGTATTGCGGCGCGTGCCTGTGTCATGGCGGCCGGGGGGTTCGAATCCAACCGCGAGTGGCTGCGCGAGGCCTGGGGCCAGAACGCCGACGGCGAATGGCCGGCCGACAATTTCGCCATTCGCGGCACCCGCTACAACCAGGGCGTGCTGCTCAAACAAATGATGAGCGCCGGCGCCGACTTCATCGGCGACCCCTCGCAGTCGCACTGCGTCGCCATCGACGCGCGCGCGCCGCTCTACGATGGCGGCATCTGCACCCGGATCGACTGCGTGTCGCTCGGCATCGTGGTGAACAAATTCGCCCAGCGCTTCTACGACGAGGGCGAGGATTTCTGGCCCAAGCGCTATGCCATCTGGGGCCGGCTGGTGGCGCAACAGCCCGGGCAGGTCGGCTATTCGGTAATCGACGCCAAGGCGGTTGGGCGTTTCATGCCGCCGGTTTTTCCGGGCGCGAAGGCCGATACGCTGGAACATCTGGCCCGTCAACTCGGCCTCGACGAAGCGGCATTTGTCCGCACGGTCGGCGAATACAACGCCGGCTGCCGGGTTGGCAGCTTTGATCATACGGCGCTCGACGATTGCCACACCGAAGGCGTCAGCCCGGCCAAAACGCACTGGGCCCTGCCGCTGGATACCGCACCGTTCTACGCCTACCCCCTGAAGCCGGGAATTACCTTCACTTACCTCGGGCTCAAGGTGAATGAGCAGGCCGCCGTGCATTTCGCCGGCCGGCCCAGCCGCAACCTGTTCGTTGCCGGCGAAATGATGGCCGGCAACGTGTTGGGCCGGGGCTATACCGCCGGGGTCGGCATGACCATCGGCACCGTGTTCGGACGTATCGCCGGCGCGCAAGCTGCCCAGGCGGCAATGAATCAAGGAGTTCATCATGCAGGCGCTTGAACAACTGGTGGGGCAAGCGCGCGACCTCGCCGACGGCGGAATCGGCCTGAGCGACAAGGAGGCCGAGGTCGGCCGGATCATGAAAATCTGCAATGCCTGCCGTTATTGCGAGGGCTTTTGTGCAGTGTTCCCGGCGATGACGCGCCGCCTGGAATTCGGCAAGGCAGATATTCATTACCTGGCCAACCTCTGCCACAACTGCGGCGCCTGCCTGCATGCCTGCCAGTACGCGCCGCCGCATGACTTCGCGGTCAACGTGCCGCAGGCCATGGCCCGGGTGCGCGGCGAGACCTATGCCAGCTATGCCTGGCCGCAGGCCTTCGGTGGTCTTTACAAGAATAACGGGCTGACCGTGGCGCTGGCCCTGGCGGGCAGTCTGGCGCTGTTCCTGGTGCTGGCGCTGAATTTCGCCGGCGGCATCGCGCACGCACCGCTGTCCGGCAATTTCTACGCCATTTTCCCGCACGACACGCTGGCCCTGCTGTTCGGAGCGGTGTTCGCCTACGCGGTGCTGGCACTGGGCCTCGGCGTGCGCAAATTCTGGCGTGAAGTTTCGCCCGGCAGTTTCAGCGGCGCGGCGACGGCGGAAGCAGCCGGCGACGTGCTGCAGTTGAAGTATCTCGACGGCGGCCACGGCATGGGCTGCAACAACGCCGACGATGCTTTCACGCTGTTGCGTCGCCGCTTTCACCACTTCACCTTCTACGGCTTCATGTTGTGTTTTGCGGCAACCTGCGTTGCGACCCTCTACCACTACCTGTTCGGCCTGCACGCACCGTATGCACTCGGCAGCCTGCCGGTACTGCTGGGCAGCGTTGGCGGCATCGGTTTGCTGATCGGCCCGGCCGGCCTGTTCTGGTTGAACTTCAAGCGCCACCCGCTGCACGGCGATGCCGAACAAAAGCCGATGGATCGCGGATTTATTGCGCTGCTGTTCCTGACCAGTCTGACTGGCCTGCTGCTCCTCGCCCTGCGCGACGGTCCGGCGATGGGACTGCTGCTCGCCATACATCTCGGGGTCGTGATGGCGCTGTTCCTGACCCTGCCTTACGGCAAATTTGCGCACGGTGTGTTCCGCACGGCCGCGCTGCTCAAGTGGTCGATCGAAAAGCGTCTGCCGAATAATCTTCAACTCGGTTCCGAGTAGATCCCGGCGCAGGGCTGGCTGGTTTCCCCCGGTTAGCCAGTCCTGCCCGGGCGCTCCCTGGGGCGCTGCCGCCAGCCCGCGGGCGCGCTCGCAGCTGACGATAGGGGGCGCGAACCGGGACTCTGATTTATTGCAAATTTCGCAATAAATGACCAAATTAATTCATTTCACGAAATTCGCGCCAGATCCGACAATGTATCTCTACCACCTGATTCGAGGGTTCCGAAATGCTCATCAGTATTCCCTGCACGCTCATGCGCGGCGGGACATCGAAAGGCCCCTACTTTCACGCCAAGGATTTGCCGCAGGATGCAGAGG
>JAEUNN010000916.1 GCA_016791085.1 Rhodocyclaceae bacterium
CGGCGATCGCTTTCCGTGGTTGCGGCTGAAACTGAGCGACCAAGGTCCGGCCGTAGATATGTTCCAGAAATTGGACGATCTGCATTTCCAGCTCATCGTGATCGGGCAGCCCGTCGAAAGAACCGTGGCAGCCGGCCTGGAAGATGTGCTGCGCGTGCAAGCCATCCCGGACAACGCGGCGAACCGCGCCGAATTGCAGCGCGTGGGGATAAGCGGGCCGGCGTTCTACCTGCTGCGGCCCGACGGCCATGTCGGTCTGGCCGGCACGCGCCTGGACACCGCCGCGCTGGCCCGCTACCTTGCCGACTGCCATGTGCTGGCGCGTCGCGGAGCGGATGATCGCGCCACTACGCCGGCCGTGGCGGTATGAACATGGGCGCCGCGGTGGAAGCGGTGGAAGCGGTGGAAGCCGTGGCGCCCGTCCGGCCGCTCACCGGGGCACAGTATGGTGGCAGCCTCTTGAGCCGGCCCGAAAGGCGCAAGTATGTAGAGTTAAGCGACTTGTTCAGGCATTTCCGCAAGCAACACCCTATTTGCTTCTAAAATAAAAAATCGCGGAGCCGTAGCACCGAACACGCTGCACTTCTACCCGACCAGCCGGTTCCAGGCACCAGGCGGGCGCTCGTTTGTGCGCGTAACCCGCAGGAACTTACGATTGCAGGTGTGCGCTATCGCACGTCACGTGCTGAATACGATAAACAACCCGGCCTGGGCTTACCGATGCGGCATGGTTTTCGCGCCTTCCACAATGCAGATTCGCGCTTAAAGTCACGCCGATTTTACGTCTAAGTCCGGCTGGACTGGCAACGTGACGGAGTAAATGTCGATGCAGATTGCCCGATCCGTTTCCCTGGTGATAGGCGTGCTTGCCCCCCTCGCCTCCCATGCGGCTGTGGCGGCGGAACAAATAATCATGCTCGCGCCCAATGAAATCAAGTGGGAAAAATTCGGCTCGTGGCAACGCGCCATCCTGGCCGGAGATGCCGCAACGCCGGGCTGCCCCTTGACGGTTCGCCACAAGCTTCCGGCCCGGGCACGGGTCCCGGAACATGCCGCAGGCCAGGACAGGATATACACCGTTCTGGCCGGCACCCTTGCGGTCGGATTCGGAAAACAGTCGGACCGCGCCCAGCTTAAGTCGATGCCACCGGGCAGCTTTTTCATTTCTCCCGCGCATGCCGGCACCTATCAAACCACCGCCGAAGAAGTCACTTACCAGGAGAGCGTCATCGGTCCCGGCGGCAACGGGTGTGCCAAACTAAAAACCGCGCTCAAGCCATACATGATTACTGCCAAGGACATGCTGTGGCAGCCTTATGGGCTGACCACAATGCGCATCATCCTGTTGGGCGATGCCAACCGGTTTCACTGCCCGCCCTACACGGACAGGCTCAAATGGGCGCCGGGCACACGGGTCCCCGAACATCCGGACCACGAAGACAGAACCTATACCGTGCTGTCCGGAACGCTATATGTCGGCATAGGCGAAAAGTGGGACGACAAAGCGCTGCGCAGAATGCCGGCCGGCAGCTTTATCGCGATCCCCGCCGGCCTTAGCCGTTATTTCAAGACCGACGCGGAAACCGTGGTTCAGACCAGCGTAACCGGCTTCCCGAGCAAGGACGTGGACGACTGCGAAGCGGCTGAATAGGCCAGCCAGTGCAGCGCGCAAACCCCGCAGGGTATCGCGCCATCCCACCCGCCAAACCATCCGCTGCAATTCCCGCGCGCGGACTGCACCTCAGGCGCACGCAACGTGACCGCTGCGCGTGCGCGACGGCGGCATCACGGCGCCTCAGCGCGTGCACAACGCGCGGCACAAGGCCTCGATCAGGGCGTCCGGCGCACAGGGTTTGCCGAGGAACGCGCTCATGCCGGCGGCCCGGGCGCGTGCGCGCGTCTCATCCTTCAGGTCCGCACTGAGCGCGATCACAGGGACGCGCGCCATGCCCGGCATCAGGCGCAGGCGTCGCGCCGTCTCGCAGCCGTCCACGCCGGGCATGTGGATATCCATGATCACCACGTCGTAGTGCTGCGCCGCCGCGCGTTGCATCGCCACGGCGCTGTCGGGCGCCTCATCGACGGCGGCGTCGAAATCCGCCAGCGCATCG
>JAEUNN010000451.1 GCA_016791085.1 Rhodocyclaceae bacterium
ACCGCCTGGCGTTACCTCGTCGCGCGTGCGGTATTGCGCTTCCCGCCTTGCACTCCCCTTTCCGGGCGCCCACCCCATGATTTCTGGATTGCTAAAAAAACTATTCGGCAGCCGCAATGACCGGCTGTTACGCCAGTACCGCGGTGCGGTCGAGCGCGTCAATGCGCTTGAAACGGCCATGCAGGCACTCGATGACGACGCGCTGCGGGCCAAAACCGCCGAATTCAAACAGCGCGCCGCCAATGGCGAAGCGCTCGACGCGCTGCTTCCCGAAGCATTTGCGGTCGTGCGCGAAGCCGGCCGCCGCGTCATGAACATGCGGCATTTCGACGTGCAGCTGATAGGCGGCATGGTGCTGCACGACGGCAAAATCAGCGAAATGCGCACCGGCGAGGGCAAAACCCTGGTCGCCACGCTGCCGGCCTACCTCAACGCGCTGTCCGGCAAGGGCGTGCATGTGGTCACGGTGAACGACTACCTGGCCAGCCGCGACGCCGAATGGATGGGGCGCATTTACCGCTTTCTGGGCCTGACCGTGGGCTGCAACCTGGGCCAGATGCCGCACGAACAGAAACAGGCCGCCTACGCCTGCGACATTACCTACGGCACCAACAACGAATTCGGCTTCGACTACCTGCGCGACAACATGGTGTTCCAGTCCGAGGACCGGGTGCAGCGCGGGCTCAATTTCGCCATCGTGGACGAGGTGGATTCCATCCTGATCGACGAGGCGCGCACGCCGCTCATCATTTCCGGCCAGGCGGAAGACCACTCCGAACTATACGTGCGCATGAATGCCGTGGCGCCCATGCTCACGCGCTGCGCCGAAGAAAACGGTCCGGGCGATTACTGGGTGGACGAAAAGGCGCACACCGTGCTGTTGTCCGAAAGCGGCCACGAGCATGCGGAAGAGGTGCTGGCCAAGGTCGGGCTGCTGGCGGAAGGGCGCAGCCTGTACGAGCCCGGCAACATTCTGCTCATGCACCACCTGTACGCCGCGCTGCGCGCGCACAACCTGTATCACCGCGACCAGCAGTACGTGGTGCAGAACGGCGAAGTGATCATCGTCGACGAATTCACCGGCCGCCTGATGCCGGGCCGGCGCTGGTCGGAAGGCCTGCACCAGGCCGTGGAAGCCAAAGAAGGCGCGCGCATCCAGACCGAAAGCCAGACGCTCGCGTCCATCACCTTCCAGAACTATTTCCGCATGTACGGCAAGCTGGCCGGCATGACCGGCACGGCCGACACCGAAGCTTACGAATTCCAGCAGATTTACAGCCTGGAAACCGTGGTGATCCCGACCCACCGTTCCATGGTGCGCAAGGATTTGCAGGACCAGATCTACATGACCGCGAAAGAAAAATACAACGCCATTTTCGCGGACATCAAGGAGCGTCACCAGCGCGGCCAGCCGGTGCTGGTGGGTACCACCTCCATCGAAAATTCCGAATTGCTGTCCACGCTGCTCAACCGCGAAAAGCTGCCGCACCAGGTGCTGAACGCCAAACAGCACGCGCGCGAAGCCGAAATCGTGGCCCAGGCGGGCCGGCCCGGCGTGATTACCATCGCCACCAACATGGCCGGACGCGGCACCGACATCGTGCTGGGCGGCAATGTGGAAAAGCAGGTCGAGCTGTTGCACCACGACGAAAACCTCGACCCGGCCGATCGCCAGGTGCGCGTGGACAAGTTGCGCAACGAATGGCAGTCGCTGCACGACAAGGTGGTGGCCGAAGGCGGCCTGCACATCATAGGTTCCGAACGCCACGAGTCGCGCCGCATCGACAACCAGTTGCGCGGCCGTTCCGGACGCCAGGGCGACCCGGGCAGCTCGCGCTTCTACCTGTCCATCGAAGATCCGCTGCTGCGTATCTTTGCGGGCGACACCTTCAAGCGCATCATGCAGCGCATCAAAATTCCCGAAGGCGAGGCCATCGAAGCGCCCATCGTGTCGCGCTCGCTGGAATCCGCGCAACGCAAGGTCGAACAGCGCAATTTCGACATCCGCAAACAGCTGCTCGAGTACGACGACGTCGCCAACGACCAGCGCAAGGTGATTTACCAGCAGCGCAACGAACTGCTGGAATCGACGGACATTTCCGAAACCATCGCCGCCATGCGCGAAGGCGTGCT
>JAEUNN010000465.1 GCA_016791085.1 Rhodocyclaceae bacterium
GTGCCGACCAGGTGCGCGAATACGCCGCCGCGGTCTATGTCGGCAACCAGGATTACGTTGCAATCCACGGCTTCGGCAAAACCCATGTTGGCGATGTCGTTCTGGCGCAGGTTGATTTCGGCCGGCGAGCCGGCGCCTTCCGCGATCACGACCTGGTAGCGTGCGGCCAGCCGGGAGTGCGATTCCATCACGGCTGCCGCGGCCACGCGCTTGTAGTCGTGGTAGGCGCCGGCTTCCAGGGTGGTGCGGGCGCGGCCCTGGATGATGATTTGTGCGCCGGTGTCGGAATTCGGCTTCAGCAGCACCGGATTCATGTCGCTATGCGGGGCCAGGCCGCAGGCGGCGGCCTGTACCGCCTGGGCGCGGCCGATTTCGCCACCGTCCTCGGTGACCGCGCTATTGAGCGCCATGTTCTGCGGCTTGAACGGTGCCACCGGCACGCCGCGGCGCTTGAGCCAGCGGCACAATGCGCTGCACAGCAGGCTTTTGCCGGCGTCCGACGTGGTGCCTTGCACCATCAAGGTGATTGCGCTCATGCTTAGGCGTTGGGTTGATTTACGCTGGCGCCGCGCCGGCCGGGTGGCCGTAAACGGCGCGGGGCGCCCGCGGGCGCCCCGTATTCTGCCGTAAAGCTGGCGGTGCGCCCGTATCAGACCAGCGTGAGCGTCACGTCTATGTTGCCGCGCGTGGCGTTCGAGTAGGGGCACACGATGTGCGCCTTGTCTATCAGTGCCTGTGCGGCCGCGCGATCCATGCCGGGCAGCGATATTTTGAGTTCCACCTCGATGCCGAAGCCATTCGGGATGGCGCCTATGCCCACCGATCCATCTATGCTGGGCGTGCCGGGCAGGGCTATCTTGTCGCGCGCGGCCACAAATTTGAGCGCGCCCAGGAAACAGGCGCTGTAGCCGGCCGCGAACAGCTGTTCCGGATTGGCTCCGCCGCCGCCGCCACCCATTTCTTTGGGTACGGCAAGCTTGAATTCCAGGCCGGCTTCCGGCACGACGGCGCTGCCGTCGCGGCCGCCGGTGGCTTGGGCGTGGGCACGGTAAACCACTTTTTCTATCGACATGCTTCTCTCCTTGAGTCAGTGCGTGGGGTTGGGGCGCTTGGGAAAAGGCTGCCGGCGCGCCGGTCCGGCAGCGTAATGCGTGCGATAAAATCGCACGCGATATAAAACCTGCTGGTCCAGTTGCGGTTCTGTCTGCATGGGCTCAGGCGTTCCTGAACAGGCGCTCGCGCAGGACCAGCAACTGGTCGCGCATGGATACCAGTTCTTCGACCGTACATTCGGATGCGCACATGACGCCGCGCGGAACTTCTTCGGCGGCGCGTTTCAGCTCGTGCCCGGATTCGGTCAGGGACACGATGACCTGGCGTTCGTCGGACCTGGCACGAGTGCGCGCCACCAGGCCCTGCGCTTCCATGCGCTTGAGCAGCGGCGTGAGCGTGGCCGAATCGAGATAGAGCAACTCGCCTATCTGCGACACGGTGCGCTGGTCCTGTTCCCACAGCACCAGCAATACCAGGTACTGCGGATAGGTGACGCCCAGTTTGCGCAACAGTTTGCGATATACCTTGTTCATGCCCAGCATGGCCGAATACAAGGCAAAACACAGTTGTTCGCGCAGCAACAGGGGCGCGTGGGCGGTGGTTGGCGGGTTGTCCTTGCTGTCCATGGGCGTATATTACATAGCACGCTATCTAATAGCAAGCGCTTTTTTCGTGACTTGCGCGTCACGCGAAGCTGGGCGAGGCGCGAGTGGCCATGCCCGGAATCGAGGCCGATCAGGCTGTGATTCGTATCGGCGCGGCGAACCACAGGCCCAGGCCGGCGAGCAGCAGGGCGGCCCCCGGCCAGAACATTTTGCGCCACGCACCGCCGCCCGGCGCGAGCAACTCGAATTGCTCCACATAGATGGTTTCGCAGGCACCGTTGCCGGTGTCGCTGCGCGTGGTGCTGGTGCCGCGCTGAAAGCCCTGGCCGGCCTGGTGCGAATATTCGGCCAGATAGCCGCGCACGTGCACCTGGTCGCCCACGCGCACCTCGCGCAGCCGCGCGGCCAGGGCCGGGTCCGCGGCCAGCAGGTGGTTGTTGGACACGGCGCTGGAATCGAACGCCGCCCAGGCCGCGTCGGAAGACGTGCGGTAATGGCATTCGAACTGGGTGCTGGAAAAATCGATCTGGCGGTAGGCGCCGCTCGTGACGTTGGGGCCCCATACCACGCAGAAATCCACGGCATTGAGTGCGTCCTTCCACTCGCGATGGATGTAGTCCCACCAGCTGCGGGCATCGTGGCGGCTCACCACCAGGCCGTACAGATCGTAACTGTACAGGGGCCGTACGGTGTAACGGACGCCGCCGGCGGGGGCCTCGAAAGCCGTCTGCTGCACGGCAATCTGTTCCGGCTCCTGGCTCAGTTCCGGGCGCAAATCCGTGGGTTCCGGCAAAGCTTCGCCATATAGCCAGACTGCCGCCAGCACGGCCAGGCCGGCAGCCATCAGCGGACGCGACAAGCGGTACAGGCTGGCATTCATGCGGGCGGATCTGCGTAAGGCTTGCGTTGCGGGGCGGCAGGCAGGCATGCGGCTTGGCTTGCCGGGTTCATATCGGGGCCGGCCGCGACGCGTGGCACATTATGTCATCGAATTGGTGTCGGGCAGGTCCGCAACAACTGCTGCGCCCGGGCCGGCAAGCCGCCGGCGCGCGCGCAAGCACATATGCATCGCGGCGCACGCGCTCCGGTCACCGCCATGCCGCCGGCCGGCACTTGCAGGGTAATATAAACTTTGTGGCGGCCCGGCGGCAGACTGCACGGCCCGCCGCCGCCGCTATGTATTTTGCAGTAATATCAGCGGTTTAGCTGTTGCGCGGCGCAAGCTGGCCGCCACATGCGCCACAAGGCGCGTATCGCACCATCAAACGGAGGCCATTTGAAAACCGCCGATCCGCCGCTGGTTTTGCACGTGATCCACCATCTGAGCATGGGGGGCATGGAAAACGGCCTGGTAAACCTCATCAACAACATGCCGGGCGAACGCTACCGCCACGCCATTTGTTGCGTCGAAAACACCTCCGATTTCGCGCGCCGCATCCGGCGCCCGGATGTCCAGGTGCATGCGCTGCACCGCTCGCAAATAGGCGTGTGGAAGCTGCGCCGGGAAATTTTTCACCTGTGCCGCAGCTTGCGGCCGGCCATCGTGCATACACGCAATCTGTCCGGTCTGGACGCGCTGGTGCCGGCGCGGCTGGCGGGGGTGCGCCACAGCGTGCATGGCGAACACGGCTGGGATGTGGACAATCTGGACGGGCGTAAATGGAAGCCGGCCCTGCTGCGGCGGCTGCATTCGCCGTTCGTGGAGCGCTACATCACGGTATCCAGACATCTGGAACGTTTTCTGGTGCAGCGCGTGGGTATCGCCGCGGCGCGCATCACGCAAATCTATAACGGCGTGGACACCCAGCGTTTCCACCCGGCCGCGGCGCCCGTGCGCGCAGAATTGCCGGCTGCGCTGCGCGGCGAGGATATCGTGCTGATCGGCACGGTGGGGCGTGCCGAAGCGGTGAAAGACCAGGCCACGCTGTTGCGCGCCGTGGCCTTGCTGATCGAGCGCCAGCCGGCGCTGCGCGCGCGCGTGCGCGTGGCCGTGATAGGCACTGGGCCGCTGTTCAAGGAACTGGGCGGCCTGGTCGACAGCCTGGGGCTGCGCGATGTGGCCTGGCTGCCGGGGGCATCCGACCACGTGCCGGACATGCTGCGCATGTTCGACATTTTCGTGCTGCCTTCGCTCAACGAAGGTATCGCCAACACCATACTCGAGGCCATGGCGAGCGGCCTGCCGGTGCTGGCGACCGCAGCCGGCGGAAACCCCGAACTGGTACAGGACGGCCATACCGGACGCCTGTTCCAGCCGCGCGACACGGACGCGCTCGCCGGCCTGCTGGCCGCCTACGTGAATGACACCGGCCTGCGCCGTGCCCATGGCACCAACGCGCGCCAGACCGCGGAATCGACTTACAGCATGCACAGCATGGTGACGCGCTACGCGGCGGTGTATGACCGCGTTTGCCATGCGCCGCGCGGCAGCAGCTGAAGCGTGCTGCACAAACGCATGCCGGCCGCGTGGTGCGGCCGGCATGCGAAGACGGTTACTGCGTGTTGGGGTGGGGGCGCTGCGTCAGTCTTCGGCTTCCACCGGATTCACGTGCAGCACGAACCAGTGGGTCAAACCCATATAAACGGTGGCGATCTGCACGTTGGCGAGCAAGGGTTCGCGCTCGTGAGGCTCGAAAAGAAATTGCCGCGCCGACGCGGTCGGGAAGGAAAATGCGACCCAGGCAAGGTTATAGCCGGGCGTGTATGAACGAATCTGCACGTCCGGCAGCAAGCGGGTGACCGGGGTGCCGATCATGCGTGCTGCAGAACTGCCGGCCAGCCTGGCGAGCGCCGGGGCGACGTACCAGATATTTCCGTTGATATCCGTCACCACCATGTGGTCGCTGGCTGATTTGACGATTTCCTGCGGCAGGGCCGCAAGCCGTTGCAGATGCTGATATGCCTCCAAGTGTGCCTCCTCCAGTTTGGTTCTGGTGTTAGATGTCTGATTTTTATATCCTGCAATTATAAAAATATCCCGGCGTTCTGACTATCCTCCATTCCGTCGAGCGGGTCGTACCAATTAAACGGTAGATGACTGCGAGCGGCAAGCGCCGCCTGCGGCGCGGCTTACAACTCGGCCAATCCTTCGCGCAGGGCGTACTTGGTAAGTTCCGCCACGCTGTGCAGGTTCAGTTTGCGCATGATGTTGCGGCGGTGCGCTTCAACCGTACTGACGGCGATTTTCATGGCCAATGCGATTTCCGGCGAACGCATGCCGCCGGCCAGCCGGCGCAGCACTTCGCGCTCGCGCAGGCCCAGGCGCCCGCGCGCTTCGCCTTCGCCGCCCAGATCGCGCACCAGATGTTCCGCCGCATCCGCGCTGACGAAATGATGGTGCCGTGTGACCGCGCGTATGGCACGTACAAGTTCGGAACAGGCGGCGGTTTTGTTCACATAGCCGCGCGCGCCCAGTTTGAACATTTGGCTCACGTGCCAGTGGTCGACGTGCGCGGATAGCGCCACCACGTGCGTGCCGGATTTTGAGCGCCGCAAACGCTGCGCGACTTCCAGTCCGTTGCCGCGCGGCATGGCGACATCCAGCACCAGCACGTCGGGTTTCAGCGCATCGACCTGCGCCAGGGTGGATTCGCCGTCACCGGCCTCGCCGACCACTTCGATGTCGCCTTCGCGCTCCAGCATGAGCCGCAGCGCTTCGCGCAGCATTGCATGGTCGTCCGCAATGACTACCCGGACTTTGTCCGACGTTTTGTCTGTCATGGTTTTACGCTCCCAAGCGTTGCGTGCTACATGGCTATCCGCATCGCGTTCGCACCTCGCGTTGCGCGAGGTGCGCGGAGAATGCTCCCGTGCCAGCTCGATCATATCCGCGGCGTGCCCGGCACGGCACGCTTGCGGTTTGCCCCGTATGCGCGGGTTTGGCAGCCTATGAACGCATCAAGCCCAAACTGCCCTATACATTATGGTTCATTTTTGGCCGGGATAGCAGTCTCCACGAGTGGCAGCCGCAATGTGACCGTCGTGCCGGATTTGGGTTCGCTGTCGATATGCACGCTGCCGCCCAGCAAATTCATGTGCTCGCGCATGCTGGCAAGCCCGAAACCGCTGCCGCCCGCGTCGGCCTTGCGCGCCGCCGCGAATCCCTGTCCGGCGTCGCTCACGGTAATTTCGAGCGCATTTCCTTTCGCATGGCGCACCTCGACCAGTGCGCTGCGTACGCGCGCATGGTTTGCGACATTCACGAGCAATTCGCGCACCGACCGGAACAGGACCGCCGCCGCGTCGGGCGCAAGCCGGTCCGGCTTGTCGTCTCCGCGCAGGCGCACGTTCAGTCCGAACTGCTTTTTCATTTCATTGGCCAGCCAGTCGAGCGCCGGCACCAGCCCGAATTCGTACAGGCCG
>JAEUNN010000466.1 GCA_016791085.1 Rhodocyclaceae bacterium
TCACGCGCCCGCGGCACCGCCGATCTGACCGAAAACGGCAAGATCGAGGGCTTCTGGGAATCGACCATCAAGACGGCGCTTCTCAACGTCAATGTAATCAACCCCTTCGTCGCATCCAACCATCGCGCGACGGGAGACGCCGGCGGTGTGTTCATCGGCCCGGCCGACGACCAGCCGCAACGCCACGACCCCGTGCTCGGCCGCGACATTTTCTGGGAAGCTCACGTCATCCTGCTGGGTGAGCCCAACCCGATCCTGGAGATCGACGCCGACGGCTACATCACCAAGCTGAGCAACATCAGCTTCCTCGGGGCGAACGCCGGCAAGACGGTCGGCCAGCAGCTGGTGCCCTACAACGGCAATTACCAGGTCATCCTCGACGACATCGTCTACGACGAAGCCGGCGAAGCCAATTTCTTTGCCAGCGCCATTACGGGCGAGGAAAAAGGCAGGATTTGGGGTAACCGTGGCCTGATCGAAAGCCAGCGCACCTGGGATTCGGTGACGATCACCAACTACTCGCAGTTCGATCTGGTCGTGAACCACATCGATACCTACGACGGCGGCGCCGTGGTCAACGTCACGGTGGACGACATCAAGTACGCCGGTGACAACGACGCGAACAACAACCAGTCGCTGCATCCGGACGATCCGGCCAAGTTGGCCAACGGCACGGCAACGACGCCGACTTTCGAGTTCGACCTCAACCTGCTGTACCCGCAGACCAATGTGGTCATACGCAACCTGGCCGCGGGTGGTGCCGCGCCCAGCGACATCCTGCTGTACCGCGGCATCGAGAACACGATCGGCTTCACCACGATCGAGAACCAGCGCGGCAACATCCGCGTGGACGAGGCCGACCTCGTGGCCGAGCAAAGTGCGGTGCAGCCCGGCGACCTGTTCCTGGATACGCACCCGGCCAGTGGTTCGCCCTACGAAGAGGGCCTGATCCGCACCAACCGGCTGTATGTGGACGCCACCGGCGACATCGGCAACCAGAGTGCCACCAACACCAGTGACGGGCGCGGCAACCGCCGCGCCCTGGCGGTGGAACTGGTGCGCATCGAGCACCGGCTGCACAAGAACGATGCGCTGGTGCTGTCGCAAGTCGACCTTGAGGTCGAAGCGAAAGATGGCGATGCCGTGCTCGACATCACCCTGCACGACCGGTCCAACAGCCCGCCGCTGGCGAGCCTGGCGGTGACCATAGACCTGATCACGGCGGGTGACGACGTGGATGTGGTCGTCAACGATTCCAAGGCCGGCGACAACGCCGCGACCCTGGACGGGGTGACGGT
>JAEUNN010000470.1 GCA_016791085.1 Rhodocyclaceae bacterium
GTCGTTCGCGCTCACGACGCTGCCGTCCGTAATGCTGGCTTCGACCGAATTGCCGATCAGGTTGGTCGCCGCCACGGCGCTCAGCGCCACGTTGACCGACACACCGCCTGAGCCGCCCGCCGACACGCCCACGGCCAGACCGACGGCCAGGATGGAGTCGTCGGCCAGGGCATCGACCGTCACCGCGCCCGCGCTCGAGTCCACGGTGGCGTCGGCTATGGTCGCAATCATGCTGCCGGCGACGGTGTTCTCGGCGTAGGTCGCCGCCACGCTAACGTTGATCGAGGCCGTGCCGGAACCGCCTGCGGCCACCGACACCGCGCCCAGCACCGCCAGGATGTTCGACTCGTCGCGCGCCAGGACCTCGATGTCGCCGGGCGCATGGACCGCGCTGGCGTAGCCGGCCGGGCCGGTGTCGACGATGCTGGCCTCGATGGAACTGGTCGTGGTGTTGAAAGCCACGACACCGGCTGCCGCCACCTGCACCGACACGGCCCCCGCACCGCCGGCCGAAATGGCCGCGGCAATGCCGAAGGCCTGGATGCCCACGTCGGACACCGCCTCCACGGTCACGCCGCCTGAGGTGGTGTCGACGGTCGAATCTTCGATGGTCGCCAGCGTGCTGGCGTCGATGAGGTTTTCGGCCTCGGCCACCGACATGGCCGCGCTCACTGCGACCGAACCGCTCGCGGATACCGCCACGGCGGCCGAGAACAGCATGGCCCGGATGGCCGAACTGTCCTGCGCCACCACATCGACATCGCCGGCCGCATCCACGTCGCTACGGATGATCGAGGCCTCGTAGCCACCCGCTATGGTGTTGTGCGCCACCGCACCCGCAGCGGCCACGCCCACGGACACGTTGCCACTGACGGCCACCGCCACCGCGGCGGAAATGGCCAGCGAGTCGATGATGCGCGAGTCGCTCAACTGTATCGTGTTGGCGTCCATGACCGTGACGCGGTAACGCCCGCCGTCGTGCAGGCCGCTGTTGTCGCTGACCTGGTCGCTCTGGTACTCCAGGATGTCGCCATCCTGGAAGCCGTGCGCCGACGCGAAGTGAATGGTGTTGTTCAGGATATTGGTCGTGGCGCCATTGAGCGATTTGTAGTCCTTCAGCTTGATGCTGAACTCGTCGACCACATCGACCTGGTACTTCGCGCCATTGACCAGCCCGCTTCC
>JAEUNN010000484.1 GCA_016791085.1 Rhodocyclaceae bacterium
GCCAGCAGCATGCTTTCGGTGGTATCCCAATCTATGCAGGCATCGGTGACCGAACAGCCGTATTTGAGTTTCGAGCGGTCGGCCGGGATGGACTGATTGCCGGCTTCGATGAAACTTTCCACCATGACGCCCACGATGGAGCGGTTGCCCATGCGCAGCTGGTGCACCACGTCATTGAGCACGGCCGGCTGCAGTTCGTGCTTCTTGTACGAATTGGCGTGCGAACAATCCACCACGATGCTTTGCGGCAGCTTGGCTTTTGCCAGCGCCTGTTCGGCCAGCGCCACGCTGACCGTGTCGTAATTCGGGCGGCCGCCGCCGCCGCGCAGCACCATGTGACCGTAGCGGTTGCCGCGCGTGCGTATGATGGCCGAGCGGCCGTAGCGGTTAACGCCCAGAAAACTGTGCGGATTGGCGGCCGACAGGATGGCATTGACGGCTATATCGAGGTCGCCGTCGGTGCCGTTCTTGAAGCCCACCGGCGTGGACAGCCCGCTCGCCATTTCGCGATGCGTTTGCGATTCCGACGTGCGCGCGCCTATCGCGGTCCAGGTCACCAGGTCGCCCAGATACTGCGGCGCCAGCGGATCGAGCGCTTCGGTCGCGGTGGGCAGGCCCAGCTCCACCACCTTGAGCAGGAATTCGCGCGCCTTGACCATGCCTTCGTCGATGCGAAACGAATCGTCCATGTAGGGGTCGTTGATGTAGCCCTTCCAGCCGGTGGACGTGCGCGGCTTTTCGAAATACACGCGCATCACGAGGAACAGGCTTTCGCTCACCTTGTCGGCAAGCTGCCTGAGCCGCACGGCATAGTCCAGGCCGGCCACCGGGTCGTGGATGGAGCACGGGCCGACCACCACGAACAGGCGTGGATCCTTGCGTTCGAGTATGTCGCACAGCGTGCGGCGGTGTGCGAGCACGTTGCCCAGTGCGGTTTCCGTGAGCGGCACCTGGGTGCGGATGTCCACGGGAGGCGGCATGAGGTCGAATGACTCGATATTGATGTCATCGACCGGCAATACGGGGATGCTCATGGCTACGCTCCAGCCTTGCTGTGACGCGATATTACTACGCCTGTGCGGCGCTGTTGCGCATACGCAAACTCTGTGGCGCGGGCCGCCAGTGTGCCGCGTCCGGCTGCTGCAAGGGCCGATATGCCGGTGCGCCGGCGTCACCGCTTTTCGGTGCGCGCGCCAGGCTGCAGGCGTTGCAGCAGTTCCAGGGCCGCCGCGGCGCGCGCGGCCGGGTCGGCGCCGGCGCGCTTCCAGGAAAGCTTGTCCTGTCCGGCCAGGCGGAAATTGCGGTCGCTCTGCACCAGGCGGATGATGGTGGCCGGGTCTATGGGCGGCTGCGGCACGAACTGCACGAGTATCTGTTGCTCCGTGGCGTCGATGCGCGCGATGCCCAGCGCTTCCGCGGCGATGCGCAGGCGGTGCGTGTCCATCAGTACGCGCGCGGCATCGGGCAGCGGGCCGAAGCGGTCTATCAACTCTTCGCGCATCGCATCGAGTTCTTCGCGCGTGCTGCAGCCGGACAGGCGTTTGTACAGCGTGAGCCGCTCGTGTATGTCGTTGCAGTAATCGGCCGGCAACAGCGCCGGTGCGTGCAGCTTGATGTCGGAAGTGATTTCCAGCGGCTGCGTCAGGTCCACCTGTTTGCCCTTCTGTAGCGCGCCTACCGCCGCTTTGAGCATGTCCGCATAGAGCGCGAAGCCGACTTCGTGCATCTCGCCGGATTGCGATTCGCCCAGCACTTCGCCGGCGCCGCGGATTTCCAGGTCGTGCATGGCCAGATAGAAGCCCGACCCCAATTCTTCCATGGCCTGTATGGCTTCCAGCCGGCGGCGTGCCTGTTCGGTGGGTTTGGCGTGCTGGTCGGTGAGCAGGTAGGCATAGGCCTGATGGTGCGAGCGGCCGACGCGGCCGCGCAACTGGTGCAATTGCGCGAGGCCGAAATTGTCGGCGCGGTTGATGATGATGGTATTGGCGCTGGGTATGTCTATGCCGGTTTCTATGATGGTCGAACACAGCAGCAGATTGCTGCGCTGGTGCGTGAAATCGCGCATCACGCGTTCCAGTTCGCGCTCCGGCAACTGGCCGTGGCCGATGGCGATGCGCGCTTCCGGCAGCAGTTCGGCCAGGAGGTCGTGCATGCGTCCTATGCTTTCGACTTCGTTGTGCAGGAAATACACCTGCCCGCCGCGCTTGAATTCGCGCAGGCAGGCTTCGCGTATCAGTCCGCGCGACCAGGGCGACACGAAAGTCTTGATGGCCAGGCGCCGGCTCGGCGCGGTGGCGATCACGGATATTTCGCGCAATCCTTCCAGCGACATGCCCAGTGTGCGCGGTATGGGCGTGGCGGTCAGCGTGAGCACGTCCACTTCGGCGCGCAGCTGTTTAAGCGCCTCTTTGTGGCGCACGCCGAAGCGGTGTTCTTCGTCCACGATCACCAGGCCCAGGCGCTTGAAGCGTACGTCCTTCTGCAACAGCCTGTGCGTGCCGATCACGATATCCAGCTTGCCTTCGGCGGCGTCCTTGAGCGCGGCGGATATTTCTTTCGCGCTTTTGAAGCGCGACAGTTCGGCGATACGTACCGGCCAGTCCGCAAAACGGTCGGAAAAGGTCTGGAAATGCTGTTCCGCCAGCAATGTGGTGGGCGCCAGCACGGCCACCTGGCGGCCGTCGGATACCGCGATGAAGGTGGCGCGCAGCGCCACTTCGGTCTTGCCGAAGCCTACGTCGCCGCAAACCAGGCGGTCCATGGGGCGGCCGGATTTCATGTCGGCCTGTACCGCGGCGATGGCGGCGCGCTGGTCCGGCGTTTCTTCGAAGCCGAATCCTTCCGCGAATGCATCGAGGTCGTGCGTGTTGAAACTGAATGCGTGGCCGGCACGCGCCTCGCGCTGGGCGTACAGCGCCAGCAGTTCGGCCGCCGTGTCGTGCGCCTGCTGCGCGGCGCGGCGCTTGGCGCGA
>JAEUNN010000920.1 GCA_016791085.1 Rhodocyclaceae bacterium
GCGTGCCGGGAGAGGCCGCTGCAGCGGCCCCATGCAGCGGTGAACGCAGCCGGCGCAAATTCGCTGACATCGGCTGCGGGCGCGGCATTGTGCCCCCTCATGGCAGGCGCTCCCAGAGCGGGCGCAGGCCGTCCGGCAGTGCCTGCGCGCGGCCGAGGTCCACGCCGCTTTCCAGCGGGGCGTGGAAATCCGAGCCGCGCGAGGCGTCCAGATCGAAATGGCGCGCAATTTTCGCCATCGCGCTCGCGTATTGCGGGCGCTGCGGGCCCGACACGACCTCTATGCCGGTACCGCCGCAATCCGCGAATTGCGCGCACAGTTCCAGCAATTCCGCGCCCGACAGACGGTAGCGCGTAGGATGCGCAAGTACCGCCACGCCGCCGGCGCCGCGTATCCATTGCACGGCCGCGCCCATTTCCGCCCAGGTATGCGGAACATAGGCCGGCCGGCCGGGCTTGAGATAGGCATCGAACACGCTCTGCAGGTCGCGGAACAGGCCGCGCTCCACCAGCAGGCGCGCGAAGTGGGTGCGCCCGATCGAATCGGGATTGGGCGCAAAACGCATGGCACCGGCGTAGGCGTCGCGTATGCCCAAATCCTCGAACAAGGCGCCTATGCGTTTGGCACGCTCCGCGCGCCCGGCGCGCACGGCACACAGGCCGGCTTCCAGCGTCACATCCTGCGGGTCGAAGCCATAACCCAGCACATGCACGGCCTGACCGCGCCAGGTGACCGAAATTTCGACCCCCGAAACCCAGCCCAAGCCGAGTTCTTCGGCCGCGGCACGCGCCAGATCGAGCCCGCTGGTATCGTCGTGGTCGGTCAGCGCCCACAGATCGACGCCGTTGCGAAACGCGCGCAGGGCCAGTTCTTCGGGTCCGAGCACCCCATCGGACACGGTCGAGTGGCTATGCAGATCGGCGTTCACGAATTCATCCTGGCCTAGGCAGTAGACAGCGTTTTCGGCAATTGGCGCCGCGAATTTAGACGGCCGGACGGAAGTGCGCCGCGGCATGACCAAAGAACTTCTTGGCAGCGCCGGCCTCGCAATGTAGAATGTTCTCCCCTATCCGCGTCACGTCCGGTATTTCCATGAATTTCATCCATGCACTATGCACGGCTCTGCTATTGTGCGCCGCCGCTCAGACGGCGCAGGCCACCGTGTACAAGTGCCGGGCGGAAGATGGCCGGACCACATTTTCCGACCAGCCCTGCGAAACGTTGAACCTCACGATACACAAACAGGGTAGCGCGGACGTGCGCGCCGCGGCCAGCCCGGCCGGCTACACCGCGCCCGTACGCCCGCTTCCGCAAACCCCGCAACGTCCGGAACGCAAGGACTGAGCGGCAGCCCGTCCGGCGCCGCGCGCGGCAATACCCGGGC
>JAEUNN010000505.1 GCA_016791085.1 Rhodocyclaceae bacterium
AAGGGAGAATTGCATGCGTCTGACCACCAAAGGCCGCTTTGCGGTGACGGCGATGATAGACCTCGCGCTGCGCGAGGAGCACGGTCCGGTGACCCTGGCGGCGATCAGCGACAGGCAGAAAATCAGCCTGTCCTACCTTGAACAGCTATTCGGCAAGTTGCGCCGTCACAATCTGGTTGCGAGCGTGCGCGGACCGGGCGGCGGTTACAGCCTGGCCCGGGCCAGCAGCAAAATTTCCGTCGCCAACATCATTACGGCGGTGGATGAGCCGCTCGACGCGACGCAATGCGGCGGCAAGGAAAACTGCCAGGACGAGCACCGTTGCATGACGCACGAATTGTGGACCAACCTCAACCGGCGCATGTACGAGTACCTCGATTCGGTAAACCTTGCCGACCTGGTTGCACAGCAGCGCGCCAAAAGCGAGCCTACCGTGCTGCATGACGAGCGCGCGCGGCGGCGCGAAGGCAAAGTCGCCGCGGCACTCTGAAACCGATATTTCAAACCAATTCCGCGCATCCCGCATGTTCGCGCCCACCTACCTCGACTACAACGCCACCACGCCGCTAGACGCGCGCGTGCTGGAGGCCATGCTGCCCTGGTTGAGTTCACGTCACGGCAATGCCTCGTCGCGCCACGAATACGGGCGCGCCGCGCGCGCAGCGGTGGATGAGGCGCGCGCGCGTGTGGCGGCAGCCGTGGGTGCCCACGCCAGCGAAGTGGTGTTCACGAGTGGCGGCTCGGAAGCCAACAACCTGTTCGTGAAGGGTGCGGCGGCCTGCCTCAAGCCGGGTTTGATCGCCATTTCGACCACCGAGCACCCGTGCGTGCGTGAGCCGGCGCGCCAGTTGCGCGGGCAAGGATGGCGTGTGCTCGAACTCGCCGTGGACGGCGAAGGTGTGGTGCAGCCGGCCGCATTTGACGCGGCGCTGGCGGAAGGTGCGCGCATCGTGTCGGTCATGCTGGCCAACAATGAAACCGGCGTGATCAACGCCATCGCCCCTCTGGCTGCGCGTGCGCGCGCGGCCGGCGCCTGGCTGCATAGCGATGCCGTGCAGGCACTGGGCAAGATAGACGTGAATTTCCGCGCGCTCGGCGTGCATGCGCTCAGCGTATCGGCGCACAAACTGGGCGGGCCGCAGGGAATCGGCGCATTGGTGCTGGAC
>JAEUNN010000556.1 GCA_016791085.1 Rhodocyclaceae bacterium
TCGCTGAGGCGGGTTTCGCCTTCTTCGCCCAGCCACTCCTGCATCTTGTTGGCGGCTTCGGCTTGCAGCGCGCCGGAGGCGCGCGTGTAGCGGCGCAGGAAGTCCTGGCAGCGCGCATCGGACAGGCGGAAAAAGTAGTGCCTGGAGGGGCGCAGTTCGGGCGTGGCGCCGGATACCGCCGAATACGGGTTTTTCAGTTCGGACGGCGTGTAGGCCGCGCCGCACACTTCGCAGTTGTCGCCATATTGGTCCTTGGCGCCGCATTTCGGGCATTCGCCCTTGATGTAGCGGTCGGGCAGGAACATTTGCTTGACCGGGTCGAAATACTGTTCGATGTCGCGCGCTTCGATCAGCCCGGCGGCCTTGAGCTTGGCGTAAATGTCCTCGCAATAGGCGCGGTTTTCGTCCGCATTGGTGCTGTGGTAATTGTCGAACGCCACGCCGAAGCCGGCGAAATCGCGCCGGTGCTCCTGCCACACGCGCGCGATGAGCGCTTCCGGCGTGATGCCTTCCTTTTCCGCGCGCAGCATGATGGGGGTGCCGTGCGTGTCGTCCGCACACACATACCAGCACTCGTGGCCGCGCATTTTCTGGAAGCGCACCCAGATGTCGGTCTGTATGTATTCGACCAGATGGCCCAGATGGATTGCGCCATTGGCATAGGGCAGGGCGCTGGTGACGAGAATGCGGCGCGGGCCGCTTGCAGACGTATTCATGGACTACCTCGAAAGGACCGGGCATTGTAACAAAGCTCGGTCGGGCGCCCGCGGGGACGCTACAATATGCGGCTTCCCCGACAGTTTTTGCTTCAGGAGCATTCGATATGGCGGTAAGCGAGCAACAGGTTCAGGCCGCGCTCAAGGAAGTGATCGATCCCAATACCGGCAAGGATTTGGTCAGTTCCCGCTCGGCGCGCAACGTGCGCGTGGACGGCGATGACGTAAGTCTGGACGTGGAACTGGGTTATCCCGCCAAAAGCCAGATCGATCCGCTGCGCCGCATGGTGATACAGCGCCTCAAGGCTTTGCCCGGCGTCGGCAACGTGAGCGCGAACGTGTATCAGAAAATCGTCGCGCATTCGGTGCAGCGCGGCGTGAAGCTGGTGCCCGGGGTCAAGAACATCGTTGCGGTGGCGTCCGGCAAGGGCGGTGTGGGCAAAAGCACCACGGCCGTCAATATTGCGCTGGCCATGGTCGCCGAAGGCGCGCGCGTGGGCATACTCGACGCGGATATTTACGGCCCTTCGCAGCCGCAAATGCTGGGCATCACGGGCCGCCCCAACGCCACCGACGAAAAGACGCTGGAGCCCATGGAGGCCTATGGCGTGCAGGCCATGTCCATCGGCTTCCTGATCGATGCGGACACGCCCATGGTGTGGCGCGGTCCCATGGTGACCTCGGCGCTGGAACAGCTGCTCAACGACACCGGCTGGCACGACCTCGATTACCTCATCGTGGACATGCCGCCGGGCACCGGCGACATCCAGCTCACGCTGTCGCAAAAAGTGCCCGTGACCGGCGCCATCATCGTTACCACGCCTCAGGACATTGCCCTGCTGGATGCCCGCAAGGGCCTGAAAATGTTCGAGAAGGTGGGCGTCCCCATCCTCGGCATCGTGGAAAACATGAGCGTGCACATTTGCCCGAACTGCGGCCATGAAAGCCATATTTTCGGGTCCGGCGGCGCCGCGCGCATGAGCCAGGATTACGAAGTGGAAGTGCTGGGCCAGTTGCCGCTGGACCTTTCCATCCGCGAACAGGCCGATTCCGGCCATCCCACCGTGGTGGCCGATCCGGACGGCCGCGTGGCGGCGATGTACCGCGAAATCGCGCGCCGGGTAGGCGTCAAGATCGCCGAAAAGGCGCGCGACATGACCGCCCGCTTTCCCAGCATCATCGTGCAGAACACCTGATGCCGGCGGGCTTGCGGCAAATGCGCGTGTGCATTTGCCGCAAGCGCCAGTCCGACGCTTGCGGCGGCAGGCCAGCCGCGCCATTAACGATCTGCCGCGCGGCACCCGCCTGGCCTTGCGTCCACCTGTGCCGGGCCGGCGCGTCAGTTTTGCGTCGGGTCGGCAACTTTGCCCATGAATACCGGCACGCCCGTGGGTTTGTGCGTGATCGTGAATACGAAAGGCCGGTTCAGCGCGCATACCAGCGGTTCCGGTCTGGGCATGGATTTCGCGACGAGCGTCACTGCCGTGCTGGCAACGGCTTCGCCGCCGGTCTCGTCGATCACCACGCCGGCAGCATGGAACACGTCGCCCAGCGCGATCGAATGCGCGTGCTTGCCCAGCATGGGGGTGAAGTCGGTGCTGGGCACGAACGCGGCTTTCACGCCCAGTTCCTGCAGTGATTCGCGCAGCGACTGCGCGCGCGGATTCAGGCGCAGGCGCGGTATTTCGACGCGGCAGCGCGTGGGCTTCAAAGCCGCCGACCAGCTTGCCACGTCCTTCGCATCGAGTTCCTTTTCGAGCGCGTCCAGGCTGTGCCCGGCGGGCGGCAGTGCGGCCAGGAACACATAATCGCCGGCGAACGGCAGTTCCATGATCTGTATCTGATCCACCGTACCGGTACGCAGCGTGCGCTCGCCCTGCATCGTGGGCACCATGCGTTCACCGCCGGGCGTCTGAAAGGGCCGGTCTCGCGTTGCCTTGACGTCGAAAGTTTCGCTCCAGCGGCTTTTGAACAGCACCACATTGGTCAGCACGACGCGGGTGAGCGCGGTAATGGATCCGTCCGGCAGCAATTCGGGTATGCGCCCGGCGCTGTGCTCGGAAATCCATTCATTGATTTGCGCGCGCGCCGGACCCGAGTCGGCGAAGCGCAGCAGAGCGCCGTCGGACCTGTAGCGCTCCGCCAACGAGGCGATGTACGGCGCCGGCAGTTGGCCGGCGCTGCCGGCATCCACCCAGATGCGATTGGCCATCGCGAGGTCGGCATTCGGCTTTGCCGGTGCCGCCAATTGCGCGATCAGATCGGGCAGGTAGCGGTCGTACAGTGCGCGGCCGCCGGAGCGGCTGTCCATGAGCGTGGTCAGCTCGTCGCGGGTGCTGCCGGTGCTGCCCAGATAGACCATGCCCATTGCGGATGCGATGGACAGGGGCGACACCACCTGGTTGTGGTTGGCGCTGCCGCGGCGCTGGCTCTGCTCGCGCAACAAATCCAGCGCGAAGCCCGCAAGCGGCGCGGCCGCGCGCCGGGCGGTGTCGGCGGGGCGCGGCGCGGGCGTTTCCGCGGACACGGCTGCGGCCGGCTGGGCCGTATCGGCCACGATGTCCTTGGCAGCCTGCGCGGCCGCGGCGGAATTTGCGCTGCCCGCAACGGCCGCCGACCCCCACCACGCGGCGAGCAGCGCGCCCAGCAACAGGGCGCGTGCCGGGGCGGGCGCGGTCGTGTGGTGCGCGCCCATTACTGCACCTCCTCGACGCGCACGACCTGGCTCGCGCCATAGCCGCCGCCGCCGCTGGAGCCGTTGGTTGCCTCGACGAACAGCACTTTCGCGCCGTGCAGGTCTGCATCCAGATGGGAAAACGCTTCTTGCGGATTGATATCCATTTCCTTGTTCAGGTTGAGCCGCGTGCGCGTCACGATGGCCAGCAGGTGGCTCGCCCCCGCGGGCCCGCCCGCGCGTATGCGCCAGTCCGGATGCGGCAGCGAGTAGGAGCCGGCCTTGATGTAGTTGTTGTCGTTGATGCGGTTCGGGAACAGCAGGTTGAACAGTTTGCCGTCGCTGCCGGCCTGGAACACGTAGAGGTAGCCTTCCCGATTGGAACTGACGGAAAAGTCCAGCGGGTCCACGCCTATGCGCATGCGGCTGCGCGCCAGTTGCAGATCGACCGCGAAGCCCGGGGTGGCACCGCTGGCCAGGTTGCGCAAGGTTGCGACCGGATCGACACGCTCCCGGCCGGCTTGCCCGGCGCCCGCGCCGCTGGTCGTGCCTGCCGCGAAAGCGAGCGGCAGATTTTCGTTGCCGATCACCGTGATGGTTTGCTGCATGGGCTGCCGCCGCAGCAGCTGTTGCGCGCAATTTTTTAGCTCACCGGCCGTGATCACGCCGCTGCGGTCGGCATCGGCCGCCTTGAGGCAGGCGACCCAGGCGTTGGTTGCGGTCGATCCTTGCTCCGTCGCGAACGATACTTCGTTGTCGGCCGACGCCGCCACGTACACGACGTTTGCGCCCTGCCGCGAACCTTCGACCACCAGATTGCGAAATTGCTTGTTGACCGGCTCGCCGCAGCGATAGCCGGAAGCTTCCGCGCGCGTTTCGATGTTGCCTTCGTAATATTTGGGCGTGAACCCGGGCAGGCTGCGCATCGCGGCGCCCTTGCTGGTAATGGCGCCGCCGGAGAAACAGGAATCGTTGAACATGACGACCTGGCTGGCCCGGGATGCAAGCTGACCGACCACCTGCTTGAGGTTGGTGTCGCTGAACAGTTCGCCGCGCGCGCTCAACATGCCCTCGGAACACTTGTTGTTGCCAGAACCCTGGATCTGGCTGCCATGCCCGGAGTAATAAATGAATACCTTGTCGCCCGGCTGAATGCGATCGTTGAGCCCGCGCAGCGCGGCGTGAAAGCCTTCCAGTGTGAGGCTCTGGTTGCGTACCTGCATGATGTTTCCCGGGGGCACGCCCATCGCCAGGGCGATGTTGCGCGCGTTCTCCGCATCCAGATCTATGCCTTTGAGCTCGGCGCGGGTGCCGGCATAGTCGATGGTCAGGATGAGGGCGTGGTTGGCGCTCAATGCGGGCGCGGCAATGCCGCCGAGGCAAACGGCGACGCTCAGGGTGCGCAGCGCGGCCGCGCAGATTTTTGCTTCAGGCATTTTGGATTCCCACTTGTAGTTTGCGGTAAGTGCAACGGTTGTAAGGCTTGATGCAAACGCCACGATCAGGGCGCACGGCGTATTTCGACGCGCCGGTTACGTGCCGACTCGCCGCCGGTAGGCTCGACGCGCTGGCCGCTGCCGAAGCCGAAGGCGGCGATACGATAGGCCGCGACGCCTTTCTGTATCAGATACTTGCGCACCGACAGCGCGCGCGCGCAGGACAACATGCGGTTCACGGATTCGTCGCCGGTGGCGTCGGTATGACCCGCGATCGCGAAGCGCGCGCCGGCCAGCCGCGCATCGTTCAGGGCTTTCGCCAGTTCGCCCAGCTGGCGCGCGGCATCCGGCAGCACGCGATCCGATCCGGTATCGAATTGCAAGGCCATATCCACGCTGGGCGCGCCGTCGGCCGCATAGGGAATCAGGTTGCGCTGGCGTTGCGGGTCTGCATTGCGCCCGTCGGGTGCCGCGCAGCGATTGTCCTCGCCCTGCGGCGGTGCGGTAACGGTGAACGATCGCGTGAGCGGCCCCGCCGGGTTGGCGCCAAGCAGTTCGACAAACGCGTCGGCGCTTGCTTCCGGCGCAATCGGCGTGCCGGCCTGGCAGGCGCCGCTCAGCACGATCGCGCCGTATGCCAGGACGGTCGCACATCGACGGATTTTCTGATGCATGTTAATTCACCCTGAAATTGGTTGATGAACGCAGTAAGTGCCGGTGTTGCGGCCAGGCCCCCGCGACGGGCAAGGGCTGCCTGGCCGTACCGCCGGGACCGCCCGTAGCTGAATGGCGGCCCAAGCTTGCGCCTCGACCAGCCTCCACTTCCCGATAGACGCAGCGGCGCAAAATCTGTCGGATGCAAAGTCCTAAGGGCCTGCCAAAAAGGCGTTCATGCTAACGCAAAAAGCACGCCAGGCACCGTTCGTCAGCTGTGCTGATGCGTAGATGTCAGTAGACCTCCGGTTGCCGCGGCGCGCAGACCGGGCTGAAAAATCGCCCGGCGGTGTGCCGGCTTATCCGAAATACAGTAAGGTTCCGGCGCCGGCAAGGGAAAAGCTTCAGGCATGCGCGCGGCAGCGCTGCGCAAGGCCGACAGGCGCAGGGGAAAATAGGGTTGCAAGCGTGAATGTTTCACATTGCCGCTCCGACGCGAGGGCGCCATTCGCGTACGGATGCAGGAGCGTATGTGCAAACTGCCGGCGGGAAAAATTCTGCACGCGTGATGCGCATGCCGCTCCGGTTTTGACAGTAGCCAATACCGGTGTGCGTGCCGGTCGGGGCAACCGAATTGTTTTCGGGTCCCTGCCAAGCGTTTTCAATCTTCGTGGAGTTGAATCCGTGGATAGACAATATAAACAGGTGGCACTCAGGCTGTTTGTTGCACTGTTATTGTGCGTGGCGGCTTCCATCGCGCGGGCCGAGCCGCGCGTGGACGCCGCGCCGGCGGTGTTTGGGACCGTGCTGCAGGTACATGGCAAGGTTACCGCAAACGATGCTGCAGGCCTTGCGCGGCAACTGCAGCGGGGTGCCGAAGTGCGCGTCGGAGAGCGTATCGTGGCCGACGGCGGCGGCGAAGCTTTGCTCAAGACCGCCGACGCCGGACTGGTGGCGGTGCGTCCCAATGCAGTTTTCACGGTCGAGCAGTATTCCGCGCGCGGCACTGCCGACGACCGTCTCGCATTGCGCCTGCTGGTCGGCTCGCTGCGGCTCGTGAGTGGCTGGATAGGCAAACTCAAGCGCGACAATTATCAGGTCCTGGCCGGCTCGGTCACCATAGGCATACGCGGAACCGATCACGAGCCTTATGTCATCGCGCCCGAATCCAGCCTTGCGCGCAACTACGGTGCGGGCACTTACGACCGCGTCTATCGTGGCCGCACGGTGCTGGGCAACAGTGCCGGCGCCGTCGAGCTGGATGCCGGGCAGGTAGGCTATGCGCGCGATGCCGATGCGCGCAGCGCGCAGTCGGAGCGCTCGACCGGGGCCAAAGCCATGCTTACCCTGCTGTTGCCTGCCGTGCTGGAAAAAGTGCCCGGGTTCTATGTGCCGGGACGCTTCGACGCCGAGGTGGAGCGCTATTCCGCGGATTCGGACCGCCTCCAGCACGAAGCCTGGCTTGCCGCGCAGCCCCACCTTGCGTGCGATGCGGCGCGCATCGCGAACGACTGGCTGGCGCGCTTCGACGGGGCCATGAAACGCCGCGACGCGCAGGCGGTGGAAGCACTGTTTGCCGAGGATGCGACGGTGCTTGCCAATCTCAAGACGGACCGCGCAAGCTACAGCAGGCTCACGTTCTCCCGCACGGAAATGGTGAATTCGGCTTTGCAAGCCCTGCAAGATCTGCAGGATTACCGTCATGAACGGCACACGGTGGAAGTGGAAAACCGTGGGTCCGGGCAGGTCTGCGGTCCTGTCGTGCTGCGCTCGCTGGTCAGCGAGGGCGGAACGCTGAAGGGCGCGCCTTTCCATTTCGATTCGCTCGAAACGTTCGAACTCGAGCGTCAGGACGACGGTGCGTGGCGTGCCGTCAAATCCGAAACGACACAGCGCTGAGCCCTGCCCCGATCATGCGTGGGCGCCGCGGCGGGACATGTGTAGCGATCTCGTGCAAGTGTGGCGAGCGCTCCCGCCCGGTGTGGGCAGTGCATGGCGCGGGCACGCCGCATCGTTTCCTGCGAACAACGCCAGCACAGCCAAGGGGATTGAATTTGCGGGTGAAATTCAGACCGGGAGCCGGGATGGTTGAGCAGATTCGTGTCCACGCCCGCAGTGGATTGCCGCGCCCTCGGTCCCGGCACGACGCTCGATGAGCGGATCGTCCAGATCGAGCCACCCGCGCACGACGGCGCATTTTGCCCCGTCCGCAGCAGATCCGACCACCCTGTCCGGTTCGGCGTAGTCGCGCGTGGGTGGCTAACGTAGTGCTTCGACCGGCAGAGGCCGACGGCGGCATGCATGCCATCGCCGGGGCGCAGCCCGTCCCGGCGCGGTCCATCGCGACCGGCGGCTTAGCGTGCGCGCTCGCGGATCGCCACGACGCGGCTTGCTCCATAGCGGCCCGCACTGCTGTTCTGAGCGCCGCTCGCCTCGACGAACAGGTTGCGCACGCCTTTTTCGTCGGCCTGGGTGCTGGCGAATACGCCCTCTTCGTCCATCATTTTGGCGAAGCCGCGTTCCACCGGCGACAACACGGCGAGCAGGTAGCTCGTTCCGGCCGGGCCGCCGGAACGCACGCTCCAGCCCTTGCGCGGAAATGCATGGCTACCCGCTTCGACGCGGTTGGCGCGGTCCACCTTGTTCGGAAACAGCAGGTTGAACGTTTTGCCGTCGCTGCCCACCTGGATGATGTACAGATAACCCGCACGGTCGGTCGTCACGCTGAATTCCAGCACGTCCTGACGTATGCGCAGTTCCGGACGGGCCGGTGTGAGCGTGAGCTTGTAGGCCGGGCTGGATGCCGCGCGTATGTCTTCCAGCGCGCGATCCGGCATGGGCGCGGCGGCTCGCGCCGGGCTGCTGCCGGCAAGCGGTTCGCGGCTGAAATACAGCGGAAGATCGCGGTCGCCGGTCAGCGAAATGTGCTGAATGCCGCCGCGGTTGCGATCTATCCAGCCCTGCGCGCAGGACCGCAATTCTTCGCCGCTTATGCTTCCGCTGCGGTCGCGGTCGGCGATGGCCGGATTCAGGCAATATTCCCAGGCCTGCGTGGCAATGCCGCCCTGGCCGCTCTGATAGGCCACTTCATCATCCCTGGACGCGGCGATGTACAGCACGCGCGATTTGCGCAGGTCGCGCACCGTATCGAGCGCGCGCGCCATTTTGTTGGTGGCGTTGCCGCACGAATAACTGGATGCATTGGCGGCCGGCGCGGGGGTTTCGGCGGGGAAAAATTTGGCCGTCAGGCCGGACGGCTCCAGGGTCGCCGACTTGCTTGCCGCGCCGCCGGAAAAACACGAGTCGTTCATCATGACGACCTGGCTGGCTTTGGCGCCCAGACGTTCGAGGTCGGCCTCCAGCGTCTGGTCCATATAGGTTTTGAGATCGGCGGTCATGAGCCCTTCGGTACAACGGTTGCGCGTGCCTATGCCCGCCACCTGCGTGCCATGTCCAGAGAAATACAAAAACACCTTGTCGCCGTCGGCGATGCGTTCCGTGAGGCCGCGGATGGCCTTGCCCATGCCGGCGTGCGTGAGTTCGTTATTGCGCAGCACGCCGATGTTGGCGTTCGGCACCCCCATGGCCAGCGCGATGCGGCGCGCGCCCGAATAATCCACATCGGTGGCATGCAACGGCTTGCCGGTGCCGGAATAGTCTATGGTCATGATGAGCGCGTGACTGTCCGCATGCGCCGGCAAAGCCATGGCGAGCGCCAGCGTAAGTGCGGAAAACGACAGGCGTGTTTTGAATGGCTGCATGGCATTACTTTCCTTTTAGGACCAATTTACGGCGCCAGGCGCGAGCCGGCGTGCGGCCTGCGCTCCGTGCCGGCCGCGCATGCCGCGGCGCTTGCGCAGCATAACCGACTTTCGATTATTTCCTTGCCGCATCCTTATCCAACACCGGCCGGGCAGCAGAAAGTCCTGCGCCGCAATCGCGGCGTAGTTCCTGGTTACGACACCTTGTCCGCAGGCCGGCGCTGATTCGGGCGCGCTGCGTCAGTCGTGCTGCAGGTACACGTTTACCAGTTGTTCCGGGCCATGCAAACCGGCGCGGACATGGATGCGCAAAGTTTCCAGTCCGCGCGCGCCGGTCAGGCGCAGCATTGGCGTCAGAGCCGGCAGGGCGGCCGACAGCTTGCCGTGCCACAGCGCGTCGGTGCTGCTGCGTCCGTCCGGATTGACCGCGCTGATGCGCACCTCGGCATCCACCGGGCTGGTAAGCCGCAGGCGAAAGCGGCTGCCGTCCGCCAGCACCGGCATATCGTTGTGCGCGTAAGCGCGCGCTCCGACCAGGATTTCGGTGCGCAGGGCCGGCGTCGCGCCAGCGTACTCCGGGGCCCGTGGCAGGGCGCCCGGCGCTGCGACCAGCGCGGATTCCGGCGCGGCAGCCGGCGCTTGCACGGCGTCCCATGCAGCAGGCAGGGTGTGCGTGGCGAGTGCGGCAATACTGACCACGCCGACAGATGCCAGCACGGCCACACCCTTGGATAATATGCGCTGCATGATGGTCCTTCCTTTCGCGGTTCAAGCTGATACGTCGATAGACGCAGGCGCCCGCAAAATGTCGGACCATGCCGATGGCGGCGTGCGGCAGCGCGCGCCGCAGGCCTGATCAGCGCGCCTGAACCGTGAAATTCACCTCGGTTTCGCCTAGCCGGCCACGGTCGTCGCGCACCGACATTTTCAGCCTGTGCGCGCCCTCGGGGATTTCCGCGCGCTCGATGGAAAAGCCGCCCGGCGTGGGCCGCACGTGTTTGAGCACGCGCTGCGTGATGTCCAGTCCCAAAAAGCCATACAGCACGCGAAAGCTGTCGGGCAGGATTTGCGCATCCTCGGCCGGCTTGAACACCACGCGTATGGGAAATGGCGCCGCAAGCACCGCGCCCAGCTTGGGCGCATCGATTTCTATGCCAGGCGCGCCCGGCACGGCCATGCTTTTGCTCAACACCTGGCTGGCGGGCGCATCACGCAAAAATGCCTGTTCGCGCGCCACTTCTTCCGCACCGACCAGCGACAGACCCGGCTCGGCGAGCCCCGCGCAGGCGGTGCCGGTGTATAGGGCGAGCAGCAACATCGCAGCGTTCAAAATTTTCCCGGCTTGCATGGCAACACATCCTCCAATCACATTCGTTCGCGAAAATTTGCTGTGCCGGCCGGGCACCGCCGGGCCGCTCGTACGCCGCTTGCATGGGCCCTATTTGAGCGGCTCTATGCGTAGCAAGATGGGTCCGTCGGCGGCAATCGGGATGCCTTCGTCCAGCATGGCCTTGCGGATCGCATCGCGCGCCGCGGCCGGCACTTCCGCCTTCAGCAATACCTGGGCGCCGCTCGCGCTGAGGCTGGCATTCACGCCGTGGCCGGCCAATATGGCGGCCAGCCGGCGCGCTTCCAGCTGCGGATCGGCGGCGCGTATCGTGAGCACCTCGCCGGGGGTCGTGAAATCCTTGTAGGCCAGCGGGTCTTCCGTGCCGCGCTGCACCAGCAGCACCAGGGGGATGGCCAGCGCGCACAGCAGGGCCGCGGCCATGGCATAACGGAAGCCATTGGCGGCGCCGGGCGGAAATAGCCAGTGCGCCAGGCGCTGCAGCAGGCCCGGCGCGGGGGCGGCCGATCGCGGTGCGGCCAGCGCGCCGTGCGCCTGCAAATAATCGAGCATGCGCCGCTCGCGCGCGGGGTCGGGCTGCGTGTTCAATTCCTCTTCGGCGCGGCGCTCTAAATAAGTCCGCAATTGGGCGGCCTGGCGCGTGTCGGCATCGCTCGGCTCGGCGCGGCCGGCAAGTACGTCCAGCCAAAGCTGGTCTTTGTCGGTGGGGGTTTGCGGGTGAGTCATGGCTGTCAATCCTTCCGTTCTCAGGGATGTATGCGCAACTTGTCGCGCGCTTCAGTGCGCAGCACGCGCTGGCTTGCCGCGGTCTGCAGTCGGGTAAACGCGGTCGGCGTGGCGCCTATCGGATTCACTTTTGTTCGGCTGTAATTCACCGCTTCCTCCGCACCTGTGCGCTTGCACTTACAAAGCGGATATTCTGCCTCGAAGTACCGTGTCCAGCACCCAAAATCAGGCGAGGAAAGCTTTGCAGGCCGACGCTCCGTGGCGCAGCCAAGCGCTTGCAGCGGGCTGGGGAGCTCGTCGGCTGCGGCCCGGATTGCGCCGCGGCGGGCGACGCATCCGTGGCGTGCCGCGGCCGCTTGCGCCGCGTATCGCGAATCGCGCGCCTGGCGGTGCGCGCAGGCCTTGACCGCCACGGGGCGCTGCCGCCCTTGCGGCAACACCGCCCTGTCGGAGCGCAAGCAAAGCGCGGCACACATGTCGGGGCTAGCTTGAAACATGTGCTTAGCGCGCCGCCAGGCGTTTGCCGGCCAGCGACGGTGCGCGCTGGGTTTCGGCTTTGGCGGCGCGTGGCGCGGGCCGGCTGGCCGCAGAACGCATTGCCGTGCCTGCCGCATGTGCTGTGCTTGCACCGGCTCGCGACTCGGCCAGCAGGGTGCGCTCGCGTCCGCGCTCTACCCAAACCACCAGGGATTGCCCGGCGCGCAGCCGGGTGCGCGGCGTCATGCCGTTCCAGCGCCCCAGCGCGGCCGGGTCCACGCCGGCGCGGCGTGCCGCCGCCGACATGCTTTCGCCGCGTCGCACCTGCAGGGTGGATTTCACGACATCCGGCGTCAGCGCGAACGAGGCATGCGCCACCACCGCGCCGTCCGTCTGTTCGCCTTTGCCCTGTGCCAGCGGCACGATGAGCACCGAGCCGGCGGTGGGCTTCATGCCGCGCGGTATGCGGTTCGCGTCGCGCAATGCGGAAGGCGCAACGCCCAGGCGCGCGGCGATCCGTTCCAGCGGTTCGGTGGCGGTCACACGGCGCACCGACCAGCTCGCGTGAGGGCCGCGGTGCTGCGCGAGCTGCAGCCGCAATTGCGCGGCCGGGCCGGGCGGCAGCCATATTTGCGGCGTCGCGGCGGCCAGCACGAGGGGCGGCCGCACGCCCGGGTTGAGGTAGGTGAAGCGCGCCTGAGCAAGGCCCGAATAGCGCAACAACAGTGCCAGGTCCACGTCGTGCGCAAGCGCCACGGCTTCCAGGCCGGCTTCGTCGGGAACGTCGGGCAGCTCTACGCCATAGCGCTCGGGCTCGGCCACGATGCGGCACAGCGCCGCGATCTGCGGCACGTAGTTGCGCGTTTCGGCCGGCATGTAAGCGCTCATGTGCACGAAATCCGCGCGCTCGCCGCGTCCGCGCAGGCGCTCGGCGTGGCGCAGCACGCGCCCTTCGCCCCAGTTGTAGGACGCCATGGCCAGATGCCAGTCACCCGTCAATTCGTGCAATTGCTGCAAATAATCCAGCGCGGCCGCGGTGGCGCGCTCGAAATCCTTGCGGTCATCCACCAGGTGCGACTGGCGCAGCGCGAAACGCCTGGCCGTGGGTGCCATGAATTGCCAGGTGCCCGTGGCACCGACCGGCGAGCGCGCATTCGGATTCAGCGAACTTTCCACCATGGGCAATAGCGCCAGTTCCATGGGCAGGCCGCGCGCCTCCACGGCGGTTACGATGGACGGCAGGAACAGCCGCACCGCCTCGGCGCGCCGGGCGAAAAATCCGCTCGCCGCGAAGCGCCGCGCATGCGCCTCGACCAGCGCGTCGTCCAGCGCATCCAGCTTGAAGCCGCGCTGCATGCGTCCCCAAAGATCGGTGCGCGGCGGTGGCGCGGCTTGCACAGCCGGATCGAGCGCAGCGTAGCCGCTGCCGCCTGGGCCGGTCGCGCCGGGCGCGTCCGCAGCCGGCAGGGCCGCCCCGGCGACCGGCGCCGGCAGTTCGGAGCGCGCTCCGCGCGTCGCGCCTTGGCCGCTCTGCAGCGCGGTCGGAGCAGATGGAAACGGGTCCGCAGGCGGAAGTGGCGTCTGGCAGCCGGCAAGCATCATTACGAGCAGGACCAGACTGGGTCGCACGGGGCGTGGGCGGGGCAGGGGCATGGCGGTTCCGGTTGGTGGCACTTCCCAGCACGACGCAAACGCCGCAAAAACGTCGGAAACGGCGGGTCCGCGGCAAACCGCGTCGCGCCGCCGCGCGCCATCCGACTTTTGCGCACGCCTTGCGTCCCGGTGTGTACCTGATCGACTGGAGACACACATGAACCAAGCCGCCGCAAGCCCGGCGCCCGCGCCGGACGAACCCGAATGGTTCGGCAGCAGCAGCCGCGCGGCCATCAACGGCCGCCCCGAGTCCCGCTATGGCTGGCTGGAGCAGGCCAGCGGCCCCTGCATCGTCAAAGAAGTGAATTCCCACCTGGCGGCGTTCGCGACCGGACTGCTGGAACACGAGCGCAAAGTGTTGCTGCGCCTGCGCAAGGAATACGCCCCGGTGCCCGCTTGCATGGCCCACCCGCGCACCGACTGGCTGGTGACCGGGTTTGCCGGCTTGTCCATGCAGTTGCTGGCCCAGGCCAAAGGTGCTGCACGGCTTTTTCCGCCCGGCGAGCGGCTCGCCGCCTGGGTGCATTTTCTTGACCGCGCCCATGCGTTCCAGCAGGCCGGCGCGCTGCCGGTGGATTTGTGGGCCGGCAATCTGGTGCTGCCGCTGGCCGAAGGAACTCACGGTCAGCTGCGCCTGGATCGCCCGGTGCTGATCGATCACGCCCACACCCTGTGCATAGGCATGGACATGCGCCGGCCGCTCTGGATACGCGCCGACATGGAGCGCGTGGCGCCGGAACTGCGCGCCGCGCTGCGTGCCGACCAGGACCGGCTGAAACAGTTGTTCCAGCGCGCCGGCGCCGCCCTGCCGGGTAGCCGGCCTGCCGACGCCCGGGCCGGCAGCCTGGGCGAGCGCATGTGGGCCGAATACGACGCGCGTCAGGAATTGCAGGCCGAACTGGATGCCGGGCGGGTCGATCCCGGCGCCGCCATCCAGTACGCCGTGGCGATCGCGCTGCAAAACCAGGCCCTGCGCGCCGCGAGCAAGACCCGGCTGCTGCCGGTGCTGGCGCGCATGCGCGCGCCGGATCCGGCACGGCGTTTCCGCAGCCTGCACGAGGCGCACCAGGCCTGCGTCGAGGCCCTGGGCAATTTGCCGCGCGCGGGTGCCCATCGCCATGCCGCCGTGGGCCCCTCCACGCTGCGCGACCACAGCGAAAAAATGGCCACCACGCTTGCCGCCCTGAATACCACGGTAGTGGGCGAGGCGGGCGCGACCTGCGTCGGCGGCCAGGATGCGGCCGCTCCGCATGCGCCGCAGGGGCCCGGCGCGGAGCAGGCAGCGGGCGCCGACGCCACGTTTTATGTCGAGCCGGCCGCACCCGCCGCAGCGCCCGCCACGCCCTACGCGTACATGCGCAGTATCTGGTGGTGGGCGGCCTGCATCGCGGCAGGCGTGCTGGCGGAAAGGCTTCTGCCCTGGCCTGGCGGGTTTTGAGGCGGTGCGGCCGGCGCGCGGCCGGCGTGCATCGCGGCCCGGCCCAAGCGGCCCAAGCGGCGCGCCGGCCGGGCCGACAGGCTGGGGCCGGCGTGAGCTAGCGCACCAGTGCGATAGGAAAATCCGGCACGCCGCCGGGCGCCTGGGTCGTGGGGTGTTGCTGGCCGCGGGTGAGGGTTTTCACGCGCTCCGAAACGTAAATATCCAGGCTTTTGAACGTCACGCGGCCGGCCGTCACGGCCTTGCCGGACAGGCCTTCGATGAGCGCCTTGGTGAACGCCCCGTTGCCCCATTCCGGGTCTTCGATGGCGTACTGTTTGCCGGTGGACGCGGAAAACACCACCACGCCGTTTTCCGCGCTGGATAGTTCGTTGATGATGCCGTTCAGATCGACCGGCAGCGCGCGGCGCCCGCCCAGCACGTTGCCGCTGTGGCAGGTATCCAGGAAAAACAGCGCCTTGCCGGCCAGGTTGGACAGCGTGGTGCGGATTTCCGTGAACATGAGTCCGGTGCTGCGCATGCGCTCGACGTCGAAACCCACCGGCGCGAAGTAATAGCTGCCGTCGGCGGCATTCACGCCGTGGCCGGCCAGGAACAGCACGCCCATGTCCTTTTGCCCGACCTGCTTTTCCAGCCATTCCAGCCCTTCCACGATGGCGTCGCGGGTGGCCAGGCGATCGGACAGCAAGCGCACCTGCACGTCCTTGTACAGGCCGCCCTTCTGTTTTTGCAGTGCCCCGGCAAAGTCGTGCGCATCCTTGGCGGCCAGTTTCAGCCGGTATTCCGGCTTGGCGTATTCGCTCACGCCCACCGCCAGCACGTACAAGGTGCCGCGCGTATCCAGACCGGGCGCAGCGCGTCCGGTGTAGCGGTAGCGCAGCGTGGCGGGCGCCGATACGCCGTGGCGGTTTTCCGCGAACAGCTGGATTTCCACGTTTTCGGGCGGCAGCGCAAGCTGCAGCGCTTGCGGCGGGTCGGTCACGAAAGAACTGCCCTGGCCGGCCGGCAATACTTCCAGGTTGCGCGTTTCCAGCAATTTTCCGTTGATGCGCACGCGCACCGAGGTGGCCGGTGCGTCGGCGGCATGGCGTATCTGGTAGCGCACGGCCAGCTGGGCGCCGTCGAATGTGCCTTCCGGTGCCGACAGCACGTCCACGCTGGGCGGCAGGGCCTGCGCGACGGTCACGACCTGGCTGCGGCGGCCGCGCTCGGCGTCGGCCTGGGCCAGCGCCTGGGTTTCGTCCAGCGTGTCCAATACGCGGTCTATCACGTCGGGCCGGTAAAAGCGCTCGCGAAAGCGCGATGCCGGGTAAAAGTCGGCCGCGCTGTCCTGCCCGCGATTGACATGCCAGCCTATCAGTTCTTCGGCGCCGGGCGCGGCGTCGAAATAGCCCGAAGGCGTCCAGATTACCCAGCGCTTGCGGTCGGCGTGCAGGAACAGGGCCAGCAATTCCTCGCCGTTGTCGAGGCGGTGCCAGCGTATCGTGCCGTCGCCATAGGCCGCGATCACGACCCGGCCGCCGGCCGGAATATTGACGCTCCAGGTGGTGCCGGGCGAGGTTTTCCGCCAGATTTGCGTTCCGTCGGTGCCAAACACGCGCAAGGACCAGCTCGTACCCAGCGCGAAGCGCGCGCCGTCCGGCCCGATCGCGTAGGTGCGCGACCATTCGTAAGCTTCCAGCGGCAATTTGCGGTCGCCAAGCGTGACCTGAGAGGAATCTTTCCAGTCGCGCAGATCCAGCCCGCTCATGCGCGCCGCGTCGAGCGAGGCGTTGCTGCCTGCGGCGAGGCGGCGATTGGCCAGATCGAAGCGGAATGGTTCGGCGCCGAATGCGGCATATGAAAATTGCACCTCGCGTGCATCGCGGCTGGCCGCAAAGCCCTGGAAATTCGACCGGAAATCGGCAACCGGCGCGCGCCCCGGCACACGCACCGTGCCGCGCGCATCCACCACGGCCCAGGTCGGATCGGCACTGCCGGCCAATATGCTGCCGTCGGGCAGCGCGGCCAGGCCCATGACGGTATTACCGGCCAGGGGCACATCCTGCGCCGAGCCGCGGCCACCCTGCGGCCAGACGCGCACCGGATAGCCTCCCCCGCTGGCGCGCTTGCCGCCGGCCACGATGCGCTGGCCGTCGGCGCTCCAGGCGACCGAATCCAGACTGCCGCTATCCAGTCCGCTCGCGTCGGGCTGCCAGAGCGCTTGCAGGCTGGCGCCATCCAGCACGTCCACGCGGCTCACGTCTTCGTAGCCCACCGCCAGATAGCGGCCGGACGGATGGAAGGCCACGCCGTAGGGCCGCTTGCCGCCCGGCGCGGCGCGCTTCGCCAGCAGTTGCAGGTTGCCCGGCGCGAGTTGATACAAGCGCACGAAACCGTCGTAGGACGTGGTGGCGAGCCGTCCGTCCGCGCTGAATGCGGCGCCATTCGAATAATCGCCGTAATTCGTGTCGGCGAGCGGTGCGGCGGCGAAATTGCGCGTGGACCATACGCGCACCCCGTTGTTGCGGCCCAGCGTGGCGGCGAGCCACATGCCGTCGGGGCTGAAAGTGAGGTGGTCGATCACGTTAGGCAGCCCGGCCAGACGCGTGCGCAGGCGCCCGCTGGCACGGTCGAACAGGTACACCTGATTTTGCGCGTGCCACTCGTATCCTGTCCAACCGCCCACGGCGACGGTTTCGCCATCCGGACTGATGGCAGCCGCGTACAGCTTGCCCTCGTTGCCCGCGCCTATGGGCGGGCGCAGCACTTGCAGCAGCCGGCCGCTGGAAATTTCCCATACCCGGGCGATCTTGTCGTCCGACACGGTGGCGGCATAACGCCCGTCGGCATCCGCGGCGACGCGCCATATGGTCGCCGTATGCATGCCGGCATCCAGCCGCAGTTGCGGCGCGGCCGGCGGGTCGGCGGCGCCGGCAAGGCCGGTCGCCAGCCACAGCCAAAGTGCGGCAGTAATAAGGAAAGCAGGTAGATGGCGGTGCATGGCGTGATTGGTTCCGTGTGGTCGTTTGCATTATGCGGCCGGCGCATGGCCTGCGGCGGCGTTTGGTCCCGCCCCGCAGGCCCCGGTGCCGCGGGCCGCCCGGCCTTATGTTCGCATACCAGCACGGCGCGGCAGGGCCAAACCCGCCGCCCGCCGCCGGCAATTAGCGTTCCAGCGCAATCGGAAAATCCGGCACGCCGCCGGGCGCCTGCGTCGTGGGGTGTTGCTGGCCGCGCGTAAGTTCTTTCACGCGGTCCGAAACATATACGTCCAGGCTTTTGAAAGTGATGCGCCCGGACTTGACGGCCTTGCCCGACAGGCCTTCGATGAGCGCCTTGGTAAATGCGCCATTGCCCCATTGCGGGTCTTCGATCGCATATTCTTTGCCCGTGGAGGCGGAAAACACCACCACGCCGTTTTCCGCGGATATCAGTTCGTTGATGATGCCGTTGATGTCCGCCGGCAGTGCGCGGCGGCCGCCCAGCACGTTGCCGCTGTGGCAGGTATCCAGGAAAAACAGCGCCTTGCCGGCCAGGTTGGATAGCGTGGTGCGAATTTCCGTGAACATGAGCCCGGTGCTGCGCATGCGCTCGAGGTCGAAACCCACCGGGGCGAAGTAATAGCTGCCGTCGGCGGCATTCACGCCATGGCCGGCCAGGAACAGCACGCCCATGTCCTTTTGCCCGACCTGTTTTTCCAGCCACTCCAGACCTTCCACGATGGCCTCCTTGGTGGCCAGGCGATCGGACAGCAGGCGCACCTGCACGTCCTTGTACAGCCCGCCTTTCTGCTTTTGCAGCGCAGCGGCGAAGTCGCGCGCATCCTTGGCGGCGAGTTTCAGCCGGTAATCGGGCTTGGCGTATTCGCTCACGCCTACCGCCAGCACGTACAAGGTGCCGGGCGCATCGGTCGCGGGCGC
>JAEUNN010000561.1 GCA_016791085.1 Rhodocyclaceae bacterium
GCGCGGCAAACCCGGTAGTGTAGCGGCTTCGCGCCCGGGCGGGCAGGCCGGCGCGGGGCACGCGCATCTGCGACAATGGCGGCATGAAAAAGATCGTCATCCTCATTTCCGGGCGCGGATCCAATATGGAAGCGCTGCTGCGCGCCGACCTGCCGGCACGCATCAGCGGCGTCATATCCAACCGGCCCGGTGCAGCCGGACTTGCGACCGCCGCCGCGGCCGGCATCCCGACGCATACCGTGGATCACCAGCGCTACCCCAGCCGCGACGCATTCGACGCCGCGCTGGCGCAAACCATCGATGCCTGCGGTGCCGATCTGGTGGTGCTGGCCGGCTTCATGCGCATACTGGGGCGGCAATTCGTCGAGACCTATCGCGGCCGACTGCTGAACATCCACCCTTCCCTGCTGCCCGCCTTTCCGGGCCTGGACACCCACCAGCGCGCCATTGCCGCGGGCTGCCGGCTGGCCGGCGCCACGGTGCATTTCGTCACGCCGGACCTGGATTCCGGCCCTATCGTGATCCAGGCCGCCGTGCCGGTGCTGCCCGACGACGACGCCGGCCGCCTGGCCGCGCGCGTACTGGAACAGGAACACCGCATCTACCCGCAGGCCGTGCGCTGGTTTTGCGAGGACCGCCTGGCGCTGGAGGCGGACGGGCGCGTGCGGCTGGCCGGTGCGGCATGGTCGGCGGCGGCCTGCATCGCCCCGCCGCTCGAAAACCGCCCGGCCTGAAGCGCAAACCGGCGCCGCGCCGGCAACAGCATGGCTAGTCCGTCACCCCGGCACCAGCACAGCGGCAATACCGCGGTAACCAGCCGCCGTGTCATCCTGGCAGCGTTCGGGCTTTCCCTGCTCATACACGGCGCGCTCGCTCTGTTGCCGGGCTGGCTGCTGCCGGACGACAGCGCCTTCGAAATGCCACCGCTGCGCGCGTCCCTGCGCACCGCGCCGCAACCCGCTACCGCCGCGCCGCCGCGGCAGCCGGCCGTGCGGCGCGCACCGCGTCCGGCCGCGCAGCCGGCCGAAAACCCGCCGCAGGGCGCCGCGGCGCCCGCCACGCCGGCCGGCCCGCCGGAGCCCGAGCCGGCCGCAAGCGAACCCGCAGCACGCGACGAGGCGGCGCCCGCGAACGTACAGGCCGGCGCGCCGGAACCCGCTGCGGAGCCCGCCGCGCCCGCCCCGGTCGCAAGCGACCTGCCGCCCGAAGGGCGCCTGAATTTCGCGGTATCGCGCGGTGACGGAATGTCCGACATTGCCGAATCGGTACATGGCTGGCAGCACGACGGCATCGATTACGTGGTA
>JAEUNN010000581.1 GCA_016791085.1 Rhodocyclaceae bacterium
TAATGTTGCGGTCCGGCAGGTACACCAGCGTGCCGCCCATGCCGCGCATGACCGGCAGCGGTGCATCGCCCAACTGGCGGCTCCAGCGCGCCTTGGCCGGGTCGAACCAGTACATGCTGCTGCCGGGCCGCAGCCGGGCCAAGGTTTGCGCGACGTCGCGGCCGGTCCATTGCGCAAAGCGTGTGGCGCGCTCGCGCTGCACGCGGTTCCGTTCTTCGGCAAAGTTGTCACTATCCAGCACTGCCCAATAAAGGCGCCGCGTCGCCTCGTCATAAGTGACGCCGTCCCAGGTGTGCGAAGGCTCGACCGGCCCGCCATTGACGGTGTCCTCGAGGTAACCGTTCTTTACGTCCACGTTGCGATACCAGTCGCGTATCTGCGCGCCGAGTTTGTCCAATTCGGCGCGGTTCTTGTCGGGGTCGCGGCCGGTGACGAGCGCCTCCCTGAGTTTTTGCTCGGTATTCAGAAGCGCTCGCAGCACGGTGGCGTCATGGCCGGGCGCGACGAGCATGCGCCAGGTGTTGGATAGCAGATGGAATTCCCACACGTCGTTGAGCCGGTGTGGCGAACCATGATTCGCGCCGCAATATAGCGCGCTGCCGCGATCCGGCGCATACGCCATTTTGTTGCTGAAGTCGCGCCGGCCAGGGCCATATTTCAGGGCCGCGTGGAAAGTTTCCACGCCGGCCGGCTCCACCTTGAAGCGCCCCAGCATTACCGCAGAGCGTTCGCCCAGACCATCCAGCTTTCGTGCGATGGCAGGATCGGGCTGGAACGGAGGTAGCGCTGCAAGGCGTCCATGAGGCGCCTCAGTCGCGCGGGCGGCCGCAACCCATCCTGGGCCAAGCGCCAACAGCCCGGTCAGAAACAAGCAGAATTTCAGACTTGGTATCACGGCAAACTTTGTCCCGCGCGGGCCGCACGAACCGATATCGACGCAATCTGCGGGTGCGCGGAAGTGCGTATCGCCCGCGAAAAAAAGTCGACGCGGGCGAAGTCGACGCGGGCGGAAGGCCCGCGTAACTGAAACTGCCTGGCCCAGGTTTCGGTCCTCGGCCTTGCGTCGAGCGCCCGGCCAACCCTGGCGCCAGTGCATTCTAGCAACCCTGGCTGGTCGGCGTTTTTCGCCCCGCATCGCGCGAGCCGTCAAGTCCCGCAACTGATTGAAATTGGGCTCGCGCACAGCACAGGACGACCGCTGCAGGATTCGCCGGCCACCCGAATAGGTGGCGCCGCGGCGCGCTTCAGTTGTCGCGCTCGCCGGGCATCTTGCTCCCCAGCCAGTCCGGCAGTTCCCGCTCGCCGGCGTTGTCGATGATGTACTGGCGTATCAATTTGCGCACCACCTGGGACGGGGTAATGTCCTGTGCGGCGCAAATTTCCTCAAAAATGGCCTTTTTGCGCGGGTCAATCAGGATGGTCAGGCGGGCAGTGCGGTTTTCCATGAGCACACATCTGATTGGAATTGAAATCGGATTGAAGCACGGTCTGAATTGAATATAATTGAAATCTGCAACCAGAACCAGCAATTCGCCGCGTACGCCACACGCAAAAATCCTGCCAGCAATCCGGCGGGGGCATGAAAAAGGCAACGCGGGCCGCGCAAAAACATGGAGGGGCGGTCGTCGTGAAACCTGGCTCGTTATTGCCGCCCAGGCGGCATGGCAGCGGCAATTGCGTGTCCGTGACGGACCGCAGCCGCAGCTTTGGCCGTGATGGCCTTGCTTGCACCGCGCGCTGGCGTCTATCCGTCGCATGAATCCGGACCTGCAAGTCGGCACGTTCGCACCGCACCTGGGCTGGGCGCTCTCGGTCGCGATCGGCTGGCTGGTCATAGGCGTGCTGGGCCTGGTCGGGGCGCGCAGTTTCACCTTCGTATCCAAAGTGCTGTTTCCGGCCGGCAGCGTGGTCGGCCTGTGCCTGGCCGTGGTGGCCCTGCTCGCCCTGCCCGGCGCGCCCGAAGCGGCACAACTGCCGCTGGGCCTGCCGGGCCTGCCCTTCCATTTCCGGCTCGACGCGCTGTCGGCGTTCTTCCTGTTCGTGATCGGTGCCGCCGCCACCGGCGTATCGCTGTTCGCCTCCGGCTATTTCCGCCGCGGCGAAGGCACGCCGCCGGGCATACTGTGCTTTGAATACCACCTGTTCCTTGCCAGCATGGCGCTGGTGGTGCTGGCCGACGACGCCTACTGCTTCATGGTGATGTGGGAAACCATGGCGCTGTCGTCGTTCTTCCTGGTCACGGCCAACCACCGCGTGCCGGAAATCCGCCGCGCCGGCTATCTTTACCTGTTGCTCGCGC
>JAEUNN010000582.1 GCA_016791085.1 Rhodocyclaceae bacterium
TATCAGGCCGCGCGTGCGCGCACCCCAGGCGCTGGCGACTTGTTGCGCCGTGGGCTGAAAATTGCCGGCGGCATCGACCCTGATGGGACGCGGCACGCCTTCGAACGTCCGCACGAAGTGCCGGTTGCAGGGGTAGCCCGGATCCGCCAGCAAGAACTCGTCACCAGGATTGGTCAGTACGCCCAGCGCCAGAAGCAGCGCGCCCGACGCCCCGGCCGTAATGACGATACGCTCGACCGGAACTTCGGCCATATAGCGCTCGCGGTAGAACGCCGCGATGGCGGCGCGCAGGGCCGGCAGTCCCAGCGCCGGCGTATAGGGCACGCGCCCGGCTGCGACATAACGCGCAGCGGCTTCCAGTATCGGCTCGGGGGTAGGAAAGTCCGGCTCGCCGACTTCCATATGGACGATGTCGCGTCCGCTTGCTTCGAGCGCGTGCGCCCGCGCCAGCAATTCCATAACGTGGAAAGGCGCAATATCCGCCATACGGTCGGCGATGCGGGCGTCTAGCCGTTTGTGTGTGGACATAGCCTGGGTTGGTGCACTTCCATGCGCAAAAGCAACACGCCGGCACGAGGCCGGCGTGTCAGTCCCGTGAGACCTGAACTTTAGTCGATCAGCGCGAGTTCGAACAGTCGGCGCTTGAGTTCGAAATGTTCCGGCAGGCGCGACTTGAGCTTGTCGAACCAGTCTGCATGCAGCAGCAGTTCTTCACGCCAGGCATTTACGTCCACCTTGGTGAGTGCGTCGAACTGTTCCGCCGTGACGCTTTCGAGGCCGGTCCAGTCTATGTCTTCGTAGGCCGGCATCCAGCCAAGTTCGGTCTGGCGCGCACCGGCGCGGCCACGGCAACGATCGACTATCCACTTCAGCACGCGCATGTTTTCGCCGAAGCCGGGCCACATGAAATTGCCATCGGCATCCTGGCGGAACCAGTTCACGGTGAAAATGCGCGGGGCGTGGTCGATCTGGTGGCCGATACGCAGCCAATGGTTGAAATAGTCGCCCATGTGGTAGCCGCAGAAGGGCAGCATCGCGAACGGATCGCGCCGCACCACGCCTTGTGCTCCGGCCTGAGCGGCGGTGGTTTCGGAGCCCAGCGTGGCGGCCATATAGACGCCGTAATTCCAGTTGAACGCTTCGAACACCAGCGGCACCGTGGTGGAGCGCCGGCCGCCGAATATGAAGGCGGAAATCGGAACGCCGGCAGGACTTTCCCATTCCGGGTCGATCGACGGGCACTGTGCCGCAGGCGCCGTGAAGCGCGCATTCGGGTGTGCCGCCTTGCGGCCGGTTTCCTTGGCGATCTGCGGCGTCCAGTCCTTGCCGGTCCAGTCTATCAGGTGGGCCGGGGGCTCTTTGCTCATGCCTTCCCACCATACGTCGCCGTCGTCGGTCAGCGCGACGTTGGTGAAAATGATGTTTTCCTTGAGCGTGGCCATCGCATTGAAATTGGTCTTTTCGCTGGTGCCCGGCGCCACGCCGAAATAGCCCGCTTCGGGATTGATGGCATACAGGCGGCCGTCGGCGCCCGGCTTGATCCAGGCGATATCGTCACCGACCGTGGTGACTTTCCAGCCGTCGAAGGTGCGCGGCGGGATGAGCATGGCGAAATTGGTTTTGCCGCAGGCGGACGGGAATGCCGCCGCCACGTAGCTTTTTTCGCCCTGCGGGGATTCCACGCCGAGGATGAGCATGTGCTCGGCCAGCCAGCCTTCGTCGCGCGCCATGGTCGAGGCGATGCGCAGCGCAAAACATTTCTTGCCGAGCAGTGCGTTGCCGCCGTAACCGGAGCCGAAGGACCAGATTTCGCGCGTCTGCGGGAAATGACAAATATATTTGGTGCTGTTGCACGGCCAGCGCATGTCGGCTTCACCGGCAGCGAGCGGGGCGCCCACGGAATGCACGCAGGGCACGAACTCGCCGTCGGCGCCGAGCTGATCCAGCACGGCGCGGCCCATGCGCGTCATGATGCGCATGTTCACGACGACGTAGGGCGAATCGGACAGTTCCACGCCTATGTGCGCGATCGGGCTGCCGATCGGGCCCATGGAAAACGGCACCACGTACAGCGTGCGCCCGCGCATGCAGCCGTCGAACAGGCCGCGCAGCGTGGCTTTCATGGTTTCCGGATCTTCCCAGTTGTTGTTGGGGCCGGCGTCGTCGCGCGCGGGCGTGCAGACGAAAGTGCGATCTTCGACGCGCGCCACGTCCGAAGGGTCGGACAGGGCGAGATAGCTGTTTTTGCGCTTCTCAGGGTTCAGTTTGACCAGGCTGCCGGCGGCGACCATTTGTGCGAACAGCGCGTCCGCTTCTTCCTGCGACCCGTCGCACCACTGCACGCGCGCAGGTTTCGTCAATGCGGCGATTTCGGCGACCCAGTTTTTGAGGCGTTCGTGGTGAACGTGGTCAGGGGCGGCCAATGCAGCAGCGGCCGCGTCGATGCGTTGATTCATGGAGCCTGATCTCCTAGGAAAAAAGACTGTCGGGCTGGCAGGGCGATTGCGGCGTAAGTCGACAATGTAAGCCTGGCACGACTATTTGGAAATGAGCGGCGACTATCGGGCGTGAAGTATCCAGGCTCTAATTTTTGTACGCTTGCCGGCATTGCAACGATAGACTTCACCCGAACTTTCGCCTGACGGCGCAATAGCGACGCGTGTTCGCTACTGGAATTCGCAATTATGCCACAGGCCGGCAGCCCGGAAAACCCCTGTGCGCGGGCGGGCGTAAAATCCGGCACGAAAATCGGTCGGGGCGCGGCGTGCCGCAGCGCACAACGGGGCCGTGATACACCAACAAGGGAGGCAACACGATATGGACGAAGGTATACGCAATCAGGCGCTGGAGTATCACCGTTCGCCGCGCCCCGGAAAAATCGCCATCGCCGCGACCAAGGCGCTCACCAATCAGCGCGACCTTTCCCTGGCCTATTCGCCGGGCGTTGCGGCTGCCTGTGAGGAAATCGTCGCCAATCCGGCCGAGGCGCACAATCTGACCTCGCGCGGCAATCTGATCGGCGTGGTGACCAACGGGACGGCGGTACTCGGCCTGGGGCCTATCGGGCCGCTGGCGGCCAAGCCGGTCATGGAAGGCAAGGCCGTACTGTTCAAGAAGTTCGCCAATATCGACGTTTTCGACATCGAAATCGCGGAACGCGATCCGGACAAACTGGTGGATACCATCGCCAGCCTGGAACCCACTTTCGGCGGCATCAATCTGGAGGACATCAAGGCGCCGGAATGTTTCTACATCGAGCGCAAGCTGCGCGAGCGCATGAAA
>JAEUNN010000603.1 GCA_016791085.1 Rhodocyclaceae bacterium
TATGCTGGCGCGCGCGTCCAGCATGAGGCCGTCCATTTCCACCGGCTCGTACAGCATGAGCGACAACTTGCGCGCCATGCGCATGGCCGATTCGGCGTCGGCACGCGCCAGCAGCACGCCGAATTCGGCTTCGCCGCAGCGCGCCACGGCTTCTTCTTCGGCCACCTCCTGGAGCAGACGCTCGGCGATCTTGCGCAACAGGTGGTCGCCGGCCGAATAGCCCAAAGTTTCATTGACCTCGCGAAAATGATCCACCCCCAGCATGAGCACGCCAAACGAGCGGTTGCGCGCGCGTGCCGCCTCGATGTTCTGCGCGATGCGCGTGGCGAAGCGCTGGCGGTTGGGCAAGCCGGTCAGGCGGTCGTAAAAAGCCAGTTGCTGTATGGTCTGTTCGGCTTCGCGATGCGCGGCGCGCATGCGCAGCGCGGCGATACCGAAAGCCAGATCCTCGGCCATTTCGGCCAGCACCTCGGCTTCGGCGGCACCGAATGCGTCGGTTTCGTGCGCGATGATGGACATGCAGCCTATGACTTTCTGTTCCACCACCAGCGGAAACGAACTGACCGCGGCGAAGCCCCGCTCTATGGCTTCGGCATGCCAGGGCGCGGGCTGGGTTTCGGTCAGAAGATTGCGGCCTATGCAGGGTTTGCCGGTACGCACGGCGGTGGAACTGGCGCTCTTGCCGTAGGCGTCGTCGGCCCAGGACAGGTGCGCAACCTTGAAAAACCCCTGATCCTCGCCCGCCACGGCCATGGGGAGGATGGTCTTTTTCTCGTCCTGTTGCGCATAACCGACCCAGGCCACGCGATAGCCGCCCACTTCGACCACCGCGCGCACCATGTCGGCGAGCAGACTTTCTTCGTCTTTCGCACGCAGCAAGGTGCGATTGCCCGCGCTCACGGTGCGGCGCGCGCGGTCCACGCGCAGCAGTTCCGCCTGGGCGCGATCGTGCTCGGCACGGATGCGCAGGTTGCGTATGCCGAAAGACAGGTCGTCGGCAAGTTGCGCGAGCAACTCGACCTCGCTCTCGGTGAATGCTTCGGGATCGTCCGAATAGATGGACAGGTTGCCCAGTATGTCGCCGTTCTGCGTGAGCGGAAACGAACTTACCCCGGCGAATCCCTGCGCCCGGTTATCTTCGCGCCAGGATTCGGGCAGATCGGGGTCGGTGATCAGATTGCGGCCGATACAGGGCTTGCCCGAGCGTATGGTGCGCGTCACGGTGGTCCATACCGGCTGCTTTTCGTCCCAGCTGAACTGGCGCACAAGCTTTGCTCCGGGCGCCCCGGCGCTGGCCATCAGCCGCACGGATTTGGCTTCGTCTTGCTGCGCATAGCCCACCCATGCAAACCGGTAGCCCCCGTCCTGATGGATGACGCGACACATCTGTTCGAGCAGTTGTTGTTCTTGTACAGCACGCAACAACACCCGGTTGCCCGCACTCAAAGTGCGCAGCACACGATCCGGTGCGTCCATCGGCGCGAGTCCCCATGATGCGGGCGAGTCCGGCGTCTGCTGCGCGCCGGCGCCCTGTTTTGTCCTACCATTTTGGCCTACGCCCGCCAAAGCGCAAGCCGCGCCGCCGGCGCCGCGGAACGAGCCGCACAGGAAAGGAAAGCCAACCATGCTGTTACTGCTGGCAGCCGGATTTTATGCAGGCGTGCAGAACGCCCTGGCGGGAGGCGGCTCATTCGTGACCTTTCCGGCGCTCATGCTGGCCGGACTGGACGCCCGCGCCGCCAACGTAAGTTCCTGCATTGCGCTATTTCCCTCGCAGGTCGTGATGGCCTGGACCGGCCGCCGCCTTTGCGAAGGTGCCGGCGGCCTGGGCTTTGCCACGCTCATGTACCTAAGTCTGGCCGGCGGCGCGGCGGGCGCGGTACTGCTGCTGGTTACGCCGCCGCAATTTTTCGCGCGCCTCGTGCCCTGGCTGGTGTTGTTCGCGACTGTGGTCTATGCCTGGGGCAGTTTCCGCCGCCGCCCGGACACCCAGGCGGCGCGCGTACCGGCACGCGCGCTGGCCGTGGTGCAAACCGCCATTGCCGTGTATGGCGGCTATTTCGGCGGCGGCATAGGTTTCCTGATGCTGGCCGCGCTGGCCGCCGTGGGGCAAAGCCCGCGCCAGGCCGGCGCCACCAAGAACGCCCTGGCCATGGCAATGAACGCCTCGGCGGTACTGATATTCGCCTTTTCGGCCGACGTAGGCTGGCGCGAAGCCGCCGTGCTGGCCGCCGGAGCCGCCGCGGGCGGCTGGTGCGGCGCCCACCTGCTGCACCGTCTGCCGGAAAAATGGCTGCGCGCTTTCGTCGTGAGCGTGGGCAGCGCACTCACCCTGTGGCTGTTCCTGCGCTGACATCGCGCGCGTACCGGCCGCGCGAAGTGCACGCAGCGCATCCGTGAGGCAAGACTAACGGCGTAGCGGAATCAGCCGTTCCGCTTTCCGGAAGTCGAGCTTAATTTGCCTGCGTCCACGGTCTGACCGGACCTGATTTCGGGCCCACGGCCAAATTCCGGCACATGACTGTAGTCAATGCGGCCCGCGCTCATCAATGTTATCGTTTGCTCTTTTTGGAGCAACCAAATGTCAATTCGGCACCTGCATTCGCTGTTAGTGCTTGCGTGCTGCACGCTCATCGTGGGTTGTGCGACCAATCGCAGCGAAGTAACGATCGCCAGCCCGCACGTCGCGGCGCCGTCCGCCCCCATGCTGACCGGCCGCAGCGTGTATATCCGCGACGTCACGGACGAGCGGGTATTCGAAGAAGCGCCCAAAGATCCCGGCACCCCGTCGCTCGGTTTCGAAGGTAGCGCCAAAGCGTCGGACGAATTGAAATCCCGGGCCATAGGCCGCAAGCGCAATACTTTCGGCAAAGCGCTGGGCGATGTCGTGCTCGCTCCCGGGCAAAGCGTGAATGGCCTGATACGCGAAAATGTCGCCGCAGCCATGGTCGCGGCCGGCTATCAGCTTGCCGACAAACCCGACGCGACTCCCGCGCCGCTCATTCTGGACGTACATATCAAGCGCTTCTGGTCATGGTTCAATCCAGGCGCCTTCACGATCACGCTCAATGCGCAGGTCGAAACCAGTCTGGAGTTCGCCGAGGCCGGCGCACCGGCCACCATCAGCGTGCACGCCACCGATTCACGCATGGCCGCCACCGAAAGCAGCTGGATCGAAATCGTAAGCAAAGGCTTGTCAGAATATCGCATCCGGCTCTCCGACAAAGCCCCGGCTTTCCCCCAGCCGGGCAACCGCACGGCCGAAAAATAGTCTGACCCTGGAACAGTGCGCCGCGCAAGCGCTTTGCAAATACGGCAGGCGCGGCGCAACTCGGCCCCCCTTAAGTCAAGGCCAGGCGCTTCGACCGACAGTCACGGGCCGCTGAACTGCGGCCGCCCAATTCCCGTTAGTGTCAGTTTCGTGTACGTTTCGGGAATGGGAGTGCTACAGCGATTTGTCGATGACGGGCTTATCCAAGGCAGAGCAGCCTTGCGCCGGCCCGCCGCAAGTACGGCAATTCCGAACAGCAATTCGGCCAGGGTCACACACGACATGTGTATCGAGCCGTATCACTCGATTCACCGGTTTGGCCGGTATGGTGTTGTGGGCCTGTTCGAGCGCCGTGCAGTCCGCGTCCGTCAAACCAGGCTTGCGGCCCGGTTCATCGAGCGCATCGCCCAGGCCAACGCGCGCCTGCGGCGGGACCGCGTTGGCCAGAATTTCGCGCACCTCGGCTTCGGTACTGCGCCCGTGCCGCACGGCTTGCGCCCGCAACGCGCGATGAACATCGTCCGGCAAATTGCGCACAGTCAGCATGGCCATGGCTACGCGTCCTGGCTTGGTTCCCCATGCATTCCTCTACCGAAATGCATGCACCGGCACAAACTAACGACCGGCCGGTCGAGCGTGGGGACAGGTAATTTCACCCCCGGATTCAGGAGGGAAAAAAGCGAGGAACGGAGCCGTGGTCGAATTTTGTTGACGCCGCGGATCGAATGGACACCGCAAGCGCAGATGGCACCAGACCAGGGCGGCCTACTTATCCGCCCCCTGGGACTAGCCCGCGCGTACCCCGGGTTTTTTCCCACTGCGCAAGTTCTTCCGCCGTGAATCCGGCCGCCAGGCGCGCACCGGCATTGAATGGCGGCTGCGGCGCCGGCGCGTCGAATTGCGCAATCAAGGCACGGAACATGGCTTCGGGTTCCAGTCCGCGTTCGGCGCACAGGCGGCGGTACCAGGTGTCGCCCAGGCGCACGTGGCCTATTTCGTCGCGCAGGATGATGGCGAGGATGTCCAGGCTTTCCTGGTCGCCGATCTTCTCCAGTTTGGCCATGATGGGCGGCGTGGCGTCCAGGCCGCGCGCTTCCAGCACGCGCGGCACCAGCGCCATGCGCGCGAGCGGATCGGACGCGGTTTTGAGCGCCATTTGCCACAGCCCGTCGTGGGCTACGAAATCGCCGT
>JAEUNN010000623.1 GCA_016791085.1 Rhodocyclaceae bacterium
CCGGGCAGTCTGGCGGCGCGTCTGGCTACCGCCAGCGGATTCATGATTTTTGCCGCGCTGCTGATTCAGCAGTCGCGCGGACTGGTGGAGGCGCACTTCGGCGTTTTCGTGCTGCTGGCTTTCCTGCTTTATTACCGCGACTGGCGTCCCATCGCGGCGGCGGCAGGCGTAATCGCCGTGCATCACCTGGCCTTCAATTTCATGCAAGGGGCGGGATTGGGCGTATTCGTGCTGGCCAACGGCGCCAACCTGTACATGATTCTGATGCACGCGGCCTATGTGGTGTTCGAGGCCGGCGTGCTCATCTACATGGCCACCAAACTGCGCGCCCAGGCGCTGGAGAGCGCGCGCATCGCGGATATTTCCGAGCGCATCGGCGACGGCGACCTGTCGCCCCTGCCGGCCGACGCGCGCGGCAGCGGCATGCCGCTGCTGGCCAAGGTCGTGGATATGCACGGCAACCTGCGCCAGACGCTGCAAAGCGTGCATTCCAGCACCGACGCGGTGCTCGGCAAGGCGGGCGAACTGGACAACAACGCGCGCAGCCTGGACGCGGCCATGGACGGGCAGCGCAATGCCACCGCCAGCATCGCCACGACCATAGAGGAACAAACCGCCACCATCCACCACCTGTCGGAAAACGCCTCGCACACCCGCAAGCTCGCCGAGGATAGCCGCAAGGCGGCCACCGAGGGCGCCCAGGTAGTGCGCGCGACGGTCGCGGAAATTCAGAACACGGCCACGGCCATAGGCTCGCTGCAGGGCGAAATGGACAAATTGGGGCGGCAATTCGACAGCGTGAGCGCGGCGGTCAATCTGATCACGGAAATTGCCGACCAGACCAATTTGCTGGCGCTCAATGCCGCCATCGAAGCCGCGCGGGCCGGCGAACAGGGCCGCGGCTTCGCGGTGGTGGCCGACGAGGTGCGCGGACTGGCCGAGCGCACCACCCAGGCGACCAAGGAAATTTCGCGCACCATGCTGGAAATGCGCACCAGCAAGGATTCCGCCATGAGCGGCATACAAGTCACGGTGGGCCGCGCTGCGCAGGGCGTCGATCTGGCGCGCAAGGCCGGCGATTCGATAGACAGCATAGGCCAGGGCGCCGATCTGCTGCAGGAGCGCGTGGCCAGGATAGCGCAGGCGCTGGACGAACAGAGCCGGGCCGCCGAACAGATTGCGCACAACATCGAAGGCATCGCGCAGATGACCCATTCCGCCAGCGCGATTTCG
>JAEUNN010000627.1 GCA_016791085.1 Rhodocyclaceae bacterium
GAACACCACGCCTTTGCCCGAGCCTTCTGCGCCACGCCGGGCAATCACGGAATTGAGGTTCGCACCCGCATCCTTCAACGCTGCCAACACATGCGCCAATGCACCCGCCTGGTCGGGCAATTCGGCGGCCCATACATCTACACGTTCGACCAACAGTTCCATGGCATCCCTCCTTTCATATCTTGCCATTGGCAATTGCACTTTAGTCCACGCCGCGGCCGGACCCAACAGATGCTTTCTGCCCGGCTCGTCATGTCGTGGAACTAGCGTGGAATCCAGCTTTCTTGCGCGCATGCCGGAGCGCAAACGCGATTGCCTCTGCGCATGCAGGGTCGCGCGGGCCGAAAGGCAGGGGGCCCTGGGGACGTGGGCGCGGCCACGCGACGAGCACTCGCCACGCTTGCTTGGCCAAGCCGCGCTCGCCTTGCGCTTTCGGTGCAGACGATGGCTAGCGCTACCTGGCGGGCGCTGCCGACAGTTCACGATGCAATGGAAGCGCGCGACGATGAAAGCCTTCGTGCGCTATTGCGTCCAATAGACCAAGCGACTTTTGGGCGCCGCGCCGCACGAGGGGCGCGGCGATTCAACTCCGGCCTGAACCGTCTGGAAGCCTGCCAGATTAAAATGCCCAAACAGCGTGCCATTAGTAACTCATGTTCAAGCAGGTGTCAGATTTTTTTACGTGCTCCTGAAATTCCGGCGCGCGTTCCGTCAATAACAAATTGCAGCGAAAACAACGAGCTGTTAATTGTTTTCCGACATTACGCAATAAAAAGCCCATCCGACGCTGCGTCGAGGATTTTTACACCGCATGCAAATGGAGCGCTTAGAACGGCCACAATATCTTGATATACCGGAAAAACGTAAGGTTGGCACGTAAGGTGCTTTGTTGCCGCCACGTGCCGGAATGCCGCGCGGCATGGGGGCCCCGGGCGCTGGACCCGGAAGCGGCATGAGCGAGGATCATGAAAGTACCGTCCGACCGTGCAAGCGCAATGTCAGGTTTTGTCGCTGTTTTACTCGCACTTTGCGCAGCTTGCATGACGCATTGCTACGGACAGGACAGGCCCGCTGGTGATGCGCGCTTAAAAATTCGCGACGCGCTGCAGGCACTGGCCGATGGCAATGGAGATTGGCGCCTGTTCACCGTCGTTTATGACGACCTGCATCCATTTCACGGTGGCCTGACGCTCACGATACACGGCAATGGCAGCGTGGAACAGAAATCCGTACGCACGGAGGTCGGACAGACCACTAAGGTAAGCGCGCCAGACCTTGAAAAGCTTGTGTCGCTCTTGCGCAAGCTGGAGGCGTGGGAACAGCGCGTACCCGAGCGTATGGCAGTCCCGGATGAAAGCCGGGCGCGACTGGTCATCACTTACGGTGAATATCAGACCGTAATTTGGGAGTGGTACAACGACCTTGCCAAAAATCGGCGCATCTCCGAGATTCGCGACCTGATGAAACAGATCGCCTGGAAAATCTACGCGAACTGAACCGCAAGGAGACCAGGTATGGGCAAAGTTTGACGCTCGATCGACGGCCGCCAACGCCGGCCGAAAAAGTCAATCTATTAAACAATAACGGAGAGCACCATGGCCATACGCCAAAAGCTGTTACCGGGTCTGATCGCACTCGCGATCGGATCTTTCGGTCCGTTTGTCGCGCACGCGGCGCAAATTCTGCCGGGATTCAACACCACTACTTACGGGGCAAACGACGACGGCACCTATCCCTGTACCGGGTCGAACGCCGGAACGCCGTCAAACTGCACGCCACAAGCCGTACCGATAGGGTTCGATATTAATTTCTATGGCCTTACGTTCAGCCAGTTATATGTCAACAACAATGGCAACGTTACTTTCAATGCGCCGCTTTCCACCTACACCCCGTTTGGACTTACGGGCAATATCGGGACGCCCATCATTGCGCCGTTTTTCGGCGAC
>JAEUNN010000717.1 GCA_016791085.1 Rhodocyclaceae bacterium
GAACGGCTGCGTGCCCAATATGAGCGTGGCCGACAACATGGCCCTGCGCAATTTCGACATGGCCCCGTTTTCCGCCGGCTGGGGCGGCGGCCGGCGCCTCAAGCGCGGCCGCATCACCCGGCGCGCCAAAGAACTGATCGAAGCGTTCGGCGTGCGCCCGCCCAATCCGGCCACGGCCATAGAAAACCTGTCCGGCGGCAACGTGCAGCGTGCCGTGCTGGCGCGCGAACTGGCGCAGCAGGTGAAACTGCTGGTGGTGGCCAATCCGGTGTTCGGCCTGGATTTTGCCGCCACCGAAGCCATCCATCGGCGCCTGGACGAGGCGCGCAACAATGGCGCGGCGATACTGCTGGTCAGCGAAGATCTGGACGAATTGCTGGAGCTGTCGGACCGCATCCTGGTCATGTCCGAAGGCAAGGTTGCCTACGCCACGCCGGTGGAAAGTGCCGACGTGGCGGAAATAGGCCGCCACATGGCCGGGCACGGCCATTGACGGGGCGAGCCGCCAGCACGCTCGAAATCCCGCGCCCGCGCCTGGCGACAGGGCGCTAGGGCCTAATCCGGGGCGATCCGATCCGGCCGCAGGAAGGCGGCCGGCCACGGCGCTCGCGCACCGGCCCCGGGGCGCTGCCTGTAGAATCAGCGCATGCCCATCGCTCACCCGACACTAGCCGCAGTTCCGCGCGGCGCGCGCGCCCTGCGGCGCGGGCCGCACCTGCCCGCCGGGCCGCGCGCATGACCAAGCCGCCGCGCGAGAATGCCCTCGCCACCCGCATTTACCAGCTGGTCAAGGAAGAAATTTTTTCTTTCCGACTGCTGCCGGGCGACCGCTTCACCGAAAGCGAGGTGGCACAGCGCCATGGCGCCTCGCGCACGCCGGTGCGCGACGCCTTGTACCGCCTGCAGCGCGAAGGCTATCTGCAGGTGTCCTTCCGCAGCGGCTGGGCCGTGCGCCCGTTCGACTTCGACCGCTTCGAGCAGCTTTACGATTTGCGCATCGTG
>JAEUNN010000745.1 GCA_016791085.1 Rhodocyclaceae bacterium
TAGCAACAGTTGCCACAGTCTGTCGCACGTGGTAGCGTATTTTGGTTAACGAGAAAGACAGGCGTGTAACGCACTGTCTCGAGCAGGGACCACACTGGAGGAGAAACCCATGAATTTGCGGGTTCCAAGAGCCGAAAAGGCGCAGCAGGCCCGTTCCGACGTGCGCTCACATGGCACGATTCCTGCAGGAAGTCTCGACATTATGATCGAGAAGTCCTGGAAACGTTGTCAAGCGCTCGGCCTGGCGGAAGACCGGCGACCCGGCTTTGACCCATTGCCGCGCAGTCGCATGCAGGAAGCCATAGAGTCCAACCATTCGCTCATTGCGCATGCGCGGCCGGTCATGGAAACCCTGTACAGCCAGATCGTCGATACGCAAAGCATGCTCGTCCTGACCGATGCGCATGGCCTCATCCTGCACTCGCTGGGCGACGACGATTTCCTGCAGCGGGCCGAAAAAGTCGCCCTCAAACCCGGCGTCGTATGGTCCGAGGAGGCGATGGGCACCAACGCCATCGGCACCGCGATCGCCGAAGATTCGCCGGCCCTGGTTCATGGGCCCGAACATTTTCTGGCGGTCAACCAGTTTCTGACCTGCTCGGCCATTCCGATCTCCGACCCCTACGGCAAACTCGCCGGGGTGCTCGATCTGTCCGGAGACTGGCGCGGCTACCACCGCCACACGATGGCGCTGGTGCGCATGTCCGGCCTGCTGATCGAAAATCACATGTTCGGCAGCGCGTTTGCCGAAGCCGCCGTACTGACTTTCCACAGCTGTCCGGAATTTATCGGCACCCTGTGCGAGGGCATGATCGCCTTCCGTCCGGATGGCAGCGTGCTGTCCGCCAACAAGAGCGGACTGTTCCAGCTCGGACTGGGCCTGAACGGTTTGCGCAGCCACACCTTCTTTTCGCTGTTCGGCCAACCCGTGAGCGCGCTTTTCGACCACGTGCGCAGCCGCGGCAGCGATCTGATGCAATTGTCCCTGCCGGCCGGCATCAAGGTGTTTGCGCGTGCGCGCATCGCCGCCGCGAGCGGTGGCAGCAGCGGGCGGGTCATCATGCCGGCGCAGGAACTGCCGCGCGGCGCAAGTTTTCCCGGCAACGTCACGCCGACGCCCCGGCAGGCCCCGCCGGTATCCACGCCGGGTGCCGCCAGCGGCACTTCGCACGGCAAGAGCGGCTCGCTCGACGCGCTGAAAACCGGCGATCCGCAAATCGACGCCGCCCTGCATAAAGTGCACAAGGTGCTGGGCCGCGACATATCGGTGCTCATACAGGGCGAAACCGGTACCGGCAAAGAACTGGTTGCACGCGCGATACACCACGATTCGCCGCGCCGCAACGGGCCTTTCGTGGCCGTGAATTGCGCGTCGATTCCCGAAACCCTGATCGAATCCGAGCTGTTCGGATATGAAGAAGGAGCTTTCACGGGCGCACGGCGCAAAGGTTCGGTCGGCAAAATCATGCTCGCCAATAGCGGCACGCTGTTCCTCGACGAAATCGGCGACATGCCGCTCAACCTGCAGGCGCGCCTGCTGCGCGTGCTGCAGGAGCGCGTGGTCACGCCGCTGGGCAGTTCCAAAACGTTCCCGGTCGACGTTGCCATCATTTGCGCCACGCACCGCCGCCTCAAGGATTTGATCGCACGCGGCCAGTTCCGCGAAGATTTGTACTACCGCCTGAACGGCCTTTCCATCACCTTGCCGCCCTTGCGCATGCGCCAGGACTTGCATGTCGTGGTACAGCGCATATTGCGCGAAGAGCTCAAGGTGGGCGACGAACTCGACGTGTCCGCCGAAGTGCTACAGTTGTTCTGCCGCCACCCCTGGCCCGGCAATGTGCGCCAGCTGGCCAATGTGTTGCGGACTGCGGTGGTCATGGCCGACGGCGAAACGGCAATACGGCGCGAACATTTGCCGGACGATTTTCTCGAAGACATGGAAGCCACCCTGGTCGCCGCCGCGGCGGCGCCAAGTGCGGGCGGCGCAGCGGCTCCGGCGGCCGCCGCGCCCCTGCTGCCGGAAGGCAAGCTCGAGGACATCGAACTGAACGCCATCCAGTCCATGCTCGACCAAACCGGCGGCAACGTGTCGGCCACGGCGCGGCGGCTGGGCATCAGCCGCAACACCATTTACCGCAAGCTGCGGCAATTCGGCGGCGCCAACTGACGGCGCGGCAGGCCGGCGCGGCGAAGCCCGCCCTGATCCGTTCGGTGCCGCTGGCCGACCTGCTGCTGGCGGCCTGCGGCGTGAGCTGTGTGCATTTGCTGGCGACCGCCGGCAATTTCAGCGAGCAATTCCGCGACTGGTCGCTGCCGTTCGAGCGCCAGCAAATCGACGAACTGCCGCTCACTTTCGCGGCACTGTTCGCCTCCATGGCCTGGTTTGCCTGGCGGCGCTGGCGCGAAGCCGCCGCTCTGGCGGAAGTCGCCTCGTTCGAGCGCGGCGAAGCGCTAGCCGCCTCGCGCATGCGCGAGCAACTCGCGCGCCACCTCATCGACGTGCAGGAAGACGAACGCGCCGCGCTGGCGCGCGAACTGCATGACGAATTCGGCCAGCGCTGCAATGCCATCAGCGTCGAAGCCGCCTGGCTGCGCAGCGCGGCCGGCGAAAAAATCGACATCGCCGAGTGCGCCGCACGCATCGCCGCGGAGGCCGACGCGCTGGGACAGGTGGTGCGCAGCCGCCTGCGCGTGCTGCGGCCCGCAACGCTGGATTTGCTGGGACTGCGCGCGGCGCTGCAGGAACACTGTTCGGCCTGGTCGCGCCGGCATGGCATCGC
>JAEUNN010000774.1 GCA_016791085.1 Rhodocyclaceae bacterium
CAGATCGAGCCGCGACGCCACCCGCGTGGGCAAATAGGACTGCGTGGTTTCCATGCCCAGCGACAGCAGGCAGGCGGCCACTGCCGCCGCAATCGCGGCCCAGCCGGGTTTGAGCCGCGGTTGCAGGGCCGGCACCAGCAGATAGCCCAAAGGAACGTAGGCCACGACATTGGCGATGAGGTCGAACCAGGTATAGAAGCGCGGCCAGGGTGCGCACAGGAACTGCCAGGGCGCCACCTGCGGATCGCGCCAGCCCGCGAACGGATTGAGGCTGGCGAACACGATGAGCAGGCCATACGCGACGACCAGATGGCGCGCCGGATTGGGCGTGCGCAGGTCGCGCCGCGGCGGGACGGCGGCGGGCTGCCCGCCGGTCATGTCAGTGCCGGTGCGTCGGTGTACCGACGTGGTGCGTCGCGCCGGCAGGGTGGTGCGCGTGTATGGCTTCGTGCCCGGCATCGGGTGGCAGGCCGCTGCCCACGAATTGCGGTATCAGCGAACCCACGACCATGCCGAACAGGCTGGCCAGCAAACCGGCGAACTGCGCCGGCAGGAACGGATCTTCAGGGCCGAACCCCAGCAGCAGCAGCCAGACCGAAATGCCGAAAAACATCGAATAGATGGCGCCCTGATTGGTGGCGCGTTTCCAGAACAGACCTGCCGTGAGCGGTATGAAGGCGCCGACCAGGGTTACCTGATAGGCGTTTTCCACCATTTCGAAAATGGACGCCTTGGAATGCATGGCATACAGCGTGACCAGCACGGTAAACACCAGCGTCACGCCGCGCATCGCGTTCAATAGTTTGCGGTCGGTCAGGTCGGGTATCAGGGGGCGCAGGATGTTCTCGGTGAACGTGACCGAAGGTGCCAGCAAGGTTGCGCTCGCGCAGCTTTTGATGGCCGACAGCAGCGCGCCGAAAAACATGATCTGGGCGAACAGCGGCGCTTTCTGCAGGATCAGGTTGGGCAGGATTTTCTGCGGATCGGTTTCGATCAGGTCGGCCACCAGCTGGGGCTCCAGCAAGGTTGCCGAATAGGCCAG
>JAEUNN010000792.1 GCA_016791085.1 Rhodocyclaceae bacterium
CGGCACGACACGCCGCATCAGTGGCTTCCCCTGTCCTCGCGGATCCAGTCCTCGGAGCATCCGGCAACCGAAGGCAAGCTGCTGCGCAACTTGTCCATTGCCTCGGCGGCGACAAGGCGTTTTCGACGCAGCATTTCGCGGCCCAAAGCCTCGTTTACCAGGCGGCTGCGCTCTCCGGCCGGAACAGCCCGGAACTGCTGCCAAACAGCGTCATCCAGCATCACATTTACGCGGTGCGACATGGTATTGCTTTCGCGGAGTTGATCCACACTGATGATACACACTGGGGACAGCCGCGTACTGACTTTTTTCTGCGTTCCTTCTGCAGCGGCCGCCCTCTGCGCCAACATGACTGGGACAAAACTTCCCAACGAAATTGCCGTGGAGAGCGATACGGGAAAACGGAAACAGGGAGCAGGCGAAAGGCAAACCAGAGCGGGACGGCGTGCTCCACTCCCACTGTAAGGTTTCGAACTATTGAAGGGCAGGGTATCAGACTTGCGCGCGAACACTGCAAATACGGCGGACGGAGCAAAATGCCCCGTCCGGCGGAAGGTGGATGGAATGGATTGAACCTGCCACCGGTGTGGCACCGGTCGACGACCGGCTTGGCCCTCGCCTGCGCCTAGGCGGCCCGCACAAACTTAGCAGGCTCGCGCGGCGTCCGGCACGAAGGCATACAAGCCCACATCGACGCGCCCGCTACGGAAGCCGGCTTCGCAGTAGCACAGGTAATATTCCCACATGCGGCGGAAGCGGGTGTCGTAGCCCAAGGCGGCGATGGCGGGCCAGTTCTGGTGGAAGCGGCGGCGCCATTCGGCCAGGGTGGCGGCGTAACTCGGGCCGAAAGTTTCGCCGTGCACCAGGCTTAGTCCGGCGCGTGCGGCTTCGCGCCGCAGCGCGGTGACGGTAGGCAGCATGCCGCCAGGAAATATGTGGCGCTGGATGAAATCCGGGTTGGCGCGATAGTGTTCGAAGTGCGCCTCGTCTATCGTGATGGCCTGAATCACCGCGCGTCCGCCGGGCGCGAGGCGGGCGCGCAGGGCGTTGAAATAGTCCGGCCAATAGCGCTCGCCCACAGCCTCTATCATTTCTATCGACACGATGCGCTCGTACTGGCCGCCGGCGTCGCGGTAATCCTGCAGGCGCAGATCGAGCCTTTGTTGCAGACCTTCGCGCTCGGCACGCGCGCGGGCGTGGGCGAGCTGTTCGGTGGACAAACTCAGGCCGGTTACGTGCAGCGTGCGCTCGCGCGCCAGCGCGCAGGCGAGGGCGCCCCAGCCGCAGCCGATTTCCAGCACGCGGGTGGCGCGCGGCGCGGCATCCAGCTGCATCAGTTCCATCACGCGGCGGATTTTTGCCGACTGAGCCTGTTCCAGCGTGCTCGCGTCGGGCGCATAAATGGCGCTCGAATAGATCAGCTCGGGGTCCAGCCATTGCCGGTAAAAATCGTTGCCGAGGTCGTAGTGAAAGGCGATGTTGCGGCGGCTGCCGCGGCGGGTATTGGCGCGCCGCGCGTGCTCGAGGCGCGACAGCAGTTTTAGCGGCCAGCAGGCGTCCAGACTGCCGCGCGCGCCGGCCTCGTTGCGCGCGCCGAATTCCAGCAGGGCGCTCAAATCCGGCGTGTTCCAGTCGCCGTCCAGGTAGGCGCCGGCAAAGCCACGGTCGCCGCCCAAGGCCAGACGGACCAGGGCGCGCCAGCGTTGCAGCACCAGGGTCGCGGCCGGACCGGGCTGTGCGCCGTGGGCGCCGAGGCGGGTGCCGTCGGGCAGATATAGTTCCAGGGACCCGCAGTTCACGCCGTCCAGCAGGCGCGCCGCCAGGCCGCGCAGCGCCGCCGCGACTGGCCAGGTTCCGCGCGCCGACGCAGGCGGCGCCAGCATGCCCAGCTCGATGGCGTTGGTGGTTTGTTGTTGGCCGGAACTGCCCATGTTCAGGAACTCCTCGATGTCACAACGGTAATGGGTGGCGGCGCGGCGTCCGGCCGCGTGACGACCGGCACCCCCTTGATCCAGAGTTTCAAAGCTTCCCAATGGATGCCGGCGATCACCTTGAGCGTGAGCAGCGGGTGCGTCGCCAGCGCGCGCAATAGCCCGGCATCGCCCAGCGCATGCCGGCGCGCCGCGAAATTCGCCAGCAGCAGCGCGCCGGCCGCGTCGCAGGCCGCGACGCCCAGGCTCATGAACCGGCGTTCCGCAGCCGGCGCGGCGACGCGGAAGCGGTAGTGCATGTGCATGTCCAGGAAGGGCGAAACGTGCATGGCTTTGGCGCAGCGTTGCGATACGCGCGCGCCGTCGCGCTCGCCCGGTGCCACTTCGAGCAGATAGCAGTGGCGCTCGCCGAAGGTGTTATTGACTTGGTACAGGATGGCGCTCAGGTCGCCGCCCGCATCCCGGCAGAAATACACGCTGATCGGATTGAAGGCATAACCCAGGACGCGCGGCATGGTGAGCAGCTGTATGCGCGCGGCGTCCGGCAAACCGGCCGCGCGCAATTGCCCGCGCACCCAGTCGGCCAGGCCCGTGGCGCTGCCGGCGCCGTGGTCCCGCTCATGAAAACTGAACAGATTGGCGCGATTGACCGAAAACCAGCGCAGCCGCGCATGCAGTTCGGGCAGTTCGTCCAGGTCCAGCAGCAGCGAAAACACGCGATAGCGCAAGCGGTGCCGCAGCGGGCGCAGGCGCTGGTGCGTCACCATGCCCAGGTACAGGGCCGATGCGCTGCTCACGATGCGCGCTCGCGCAATTCCGGCAGGCGGATGCGCGCGGATTCGTCCGGCACGCTCCAGGGCCGGCGCACGCCGCCTATGGCTTCGGCCACCGCCAGGCCGGCCTGCAGGCCGTCTTCGTGGAAGCCGGCGCCGAAATAGGCGCCGCAGAACCAGCTGCGGCGTTTGCCCTGCAGCGACCACAACTGGCTTTGTGCCGCCAGCGCAGCCGCGTCGAACAGCGGGTGTTCGTAGTGCTTTTCGTACAGCACCTCGCCCGCGCGCGGTTCGCGCATGGGGTTCAGCGTCACCAGCAGCGGCTTTTCCGATTGCAGGTTCTGCAGCCGGTTCATCCAGTAAGTTACGCACAAACTGTCGGCACGGCCGCGGTCGGCCAGATAGTTCCAGGCCGACCATACGGCGCGCCGCTGCGGCATGAGCGTGGCGTCCTGATGCAGCACGGCGTAATTGCGGCTGTAGCCGAATGCGCCCAGCAGGCGCTGTTCGTCCGCCGTGGGCTGGTCCAGCATTTGCAAGGCCTGGTCGGCGTGGGTGGCGATCACGACCTGATCGAAACGCTCCGGCACCACGCCTGCGGCGGTGGCGATTTTCACGCCCGCCGCCTCGCGCAGCACGCCGACCACCGGCTGGCCCAGGCGCAGGGAAGAACGAATGGCGGCGGTCATGCGCTGCACGTATTCGCGGCTGCCGCCCGTCACGGTGCGCCAGGCCTCGCGTCTGCCCAGTTTGAGCAGCTGGTGGTTTTCGCAGAAGCGCACGAAAGCGGCCAAGGGATAGCGCCCGATCTGCGCCGCCGGGGTGGACCAGATGGCCGCCGCCATGGGATACAGGTGATCGTCGCGGAAAGCGCGTCCGTAGCCGCGCGCGTCCAGGTAGGCGTCCAGCGTCTGCATGCCGGCATTGGCGGCCTGCACGGGCGCCTCGCGGTAAAAGCGCAGCAGGTCGCGCAGCATGGACCAGAAGCGCAGGTTCACGAGGTTGCCGCGCTGGGCGAACAGCCCGGCCAGATCGCTGCCCGAATATTCCAGTGCGCCGTCGTCCAGGCTTACCGCAAAGCTCATTTCGGTAGATTGGGTCGGCACGCCCAGGTGCGCGAACAGCGCGCTCAGGTTGGGATAGGCGGCCTCGTTATAGACGATGAACCCGGTATCCACGGGCTGTGCCCCGGCACCGCCCAACAGCACCTGCACCGTATTGCTGTGCCCACCCGCCCGCGCGGCAGCTTCGAACAGCGTAACCTGATGCCGGCGTGCCAGCAGCCAGGCGGCGGAAAGGCCGGCAATGCCGCTGCCGATTACCGCGATGCGCTGTGCCGGCGGATCATTCGTATTGGTGTCGGGCCTGCCCTGCCGCGGGTTCATGTGACGCGCTCCATCGTTTTGCGCGCGGCCGGGCGCCGCGCATTTTCGGCTTGTACGGAGCGCGGCCGGATTTGGATCACGGCGGCGCGGTGATCCAAATCCGCCCGGCTTGCGTAAAATCGGCATGAACGCCCGAATCGCACATCCCGTTTTCAGCCCCCGCGCAGCGGCAGCGCCGCAAGCGCGCGGTGCGGCCCGGGGTCACTTGTCCCTGATGACGTCGCCTTTCCGTCCCAGCAGCATGCCCACTCCCGATCAACTGGCCGCCTGGATCAGCGCCGTGGCCAACCCCGGCGACCGCGTGGCTTTCGCCTCGCTGTTCCGCCATTTCGCGCCGCGCATCAAGGCATTTTTGATGCGCGGCGGCGCGGATGCGGCGCTGGCGGAAGAGTTGGCGCAGGAATCCATGGTCAATGTGTGGCGCAAGGCGGGGTCCTTCGATCCCGCCCGCGCCCAGGCCTCGACCTGGGTATTCACGATCGCGCGCAATTTGCGCGTCGATTACGCGCGCCGCGGCCTGGATGGCGCGCGCGAACAAGGCGGCGGCGAAGAAGCCGAAGAACTGACGGCCGAACTGCCCGATACCGCCCCCACGCCGGTGGAGCAGCTTGCCGCGGGTCAGGTGGAACAGGGCGTGCGGGAAGCCATGGCTAAACTGCCGGAGGACCAGGCCCTGCTGTTGCGACTATCTTTTTACGAGGAACAGCCCCACGCGGAAATCGCCAAAACGCTGTCCATACCGCTGGGTACGGTGAAATCCCGCATCCGCCGCGCGATGGAAAGTTTGCGCCGCGTGCTGGGGCATTTGCAGCCATGAACAAGCACCATCCCGACGACGAATTGTTGCTCATGCAGGCGGCCGGCCGGCTGTCCGCCGGGGCCACGCTCGTCGTATCCGCCCACCTCGAAAATTGCCCGCACTGCCGCGCGCGCCTCGCCACTGCCGAAAGCGTGGGCGGCGTACTGCTCGACCAGATAGACCCGGTCATGCTCGAAGACGGCGCATTCAGCCGCACGCTGGCGCGCATCGACGCGCAGGCCGGGCAGCCGGCGGCGGCCGCGGCGCGCGGGCAGGGCGCGCGGCCGCCACTGCCGCCCGGCATGGAATGGCCGCGCAGCCTGGATGGCTGCGACATTTCGCCCTGGCACCGCATCGGACCGGACATGCGCTGGAGCCGCGTCGGGCTGCCGCAACACCCCGAGGCGCGCGTATTTTTGCTGCGCATGGGCGCCGGCCGTCCGCTCGCCGCGCATACCCACAGCGGGCGCGAAGTCACGCAAGTGCTGTACGGCGCTTTCGACGACGGCAGAGCCGAATGGCAGGCCGGCGATTTCGACGAAGCGGACGAAAATATCCATCACCGCCCGCAGGTCACGCCGGCCGGCGAGTGCATCTGCCTGGTGGCGCTGGAAGGGCCGCTGCGCTTCGACGGCCTGCTGGCGCGCGCGCTCGGCGCCTGGATGGGAATTTGATCCGGCGCGGCGCCGCCTAGAGCAAACCCAGATCGCGCGGGCGCGCCTGCGGAAATACCGCCTCCAGCGCGCGCGCATCGAGTCCGAACTGGCGCGCCATGATGCCGCCCAATAGCGCGCGGTACTCGTTCAACACCGGCAAGTCGCGGTTCTGGAACAGCGTGGCGGCTTCGATCGCCTGCTGTTCACCGGCCACGGGCGAGCCCGCGCGCGCGGCGGCCAGGCCGCCGCCCAGCACCAGAAACGTGTTGCCATGACCATGGTCGGTGCCGCGTGAGCCGTTTTCGCGCACGGTGCGGCCAAATTCGCTGATCACCACCACCACCGTGCGGCGCCACTCCTGCGCGCCCAGCGTATCCGCCAGCGCAGCCAGCCCGCGCCCCAGTTCGCCCAGGCGGTTGGCGAGAATACCGATTTCACTGCTGGCGCCGCACTGGCCGATGTGGGTATCCCAGCCGTCCATATCGACGAAGCCCAGACGGTGCGACTCGCGCATGAGGCCGGCGATACGGCGCGCCTCGGTTTCGAAACCCTTGTTGCCGCTGCCGCCGGCAGCCATGCCGGCCTGCATGGCGCCGGCCGCATCCTGGCGCACCCGGCCTTGCAGCGCGAACGCTTCTTCCACGCGCGACTGTAGCGGGTGGTCGCGATACATCGCGCTAATCGCCGGCTGCAGTGCCTCCAGCCCGGATTTGGCCATTTTGCCGCGCACCGACAGATTGGCGGCCGGCGCGCTGCCGCGCAATATGAGCGGCAGCTGTTCGGTGAAGGCGATGGGCGCGGCACCGCTCAGCCTGGCCGCGAGCCGATTCATGAAGCCGGAGGAATAGTCGCGCCGCGCATCGATAGGCAGTCCCAGTTCCATGCTGTCCTGGGTTTCGAAATGGCTGCGCGACAGGTCTTCGGTGCCGGCAAACGGCACGAAGCGCAATTGCCCGGCACGCGCGAGCGGCAGCAGCGTATCGGCCAGCACCGGATGCAGGGCCCAGTCGGCGTCCAATGCAATCGCGCCCGGCGTGGCGCCGCCGGCCACGGCCAGCGCCAGGCGCGGGCGCGCTTCGGCGTAAAAGCCGCTGCGCGGGACCAGCAGCGACAGGCCGTCATAGCCGCCGCGCAAAAACACCACCAGCAGGCGGCTGCCGGCTTCCGGCGCGGCCCACAGCCGGGTGGACCAGCATAAGCCGGCAAGCGGCGAGGCGGCCGCGAAAGCAAGAAATTGGCGTCGGTGCATGACAGGGTGGACCGCTTCAGCGCATCATGAATTCCGGCGACGACAGGTAGAGCGCATTCCAGTCCTGCGTGGTTTGCGCAGATTCCAGCGCGCGCCGCGTCTGCGCCCGCATGCGCGCCTGCGCGCGGGCATCGTAATAGCTGGCGCGCGCCAGCTGCGGAAAGCCCGCCGCCTGGGCGGGCGCCATGTTTTCCGCGGCCTTGAACAGGCCCGCGCCGTCCCGGCCTATGGCACGGGCCACCTCGAAGCGCGCGGCCAGCTGGCCGCTGCCGTTCCAGGCCTCGCTCACCAGCGGGTAGCCGTCCGGCGAGGCGCGGTTGTACAAACCTTCGCCCAGACGGCTCAGCCAGCCCTGTATGGGCGCCGTATCGAGCACCACGCGGCGGTCGTAGGCCGCGCGCAGCGCAGACAGCACGAAATGCGCCGGGTCCTTGAATTTGTCCGGCCCTTCGGCAAATACCGGGTCCTGCACCAGCACTTCAAGCGCGGCACGGATGTCGCCGCCGGCAAATGCCGTGGCCATGCGCTCGACCAGCGCCGCGGGCGGCTGGTCCGCCACCATCCAGGTGGCGATGCGGCGGCATACGAAACGCGCCGAGGCGGGGTGCGCCGCCAGCAGGTCCAGCACTTCGTCAAGTTCGGCCGCGCCGCGGCCGCGTATCGTGCGGCCCAAAATCTGTTTGTCGCCGAAATCGTGCCGCGCCGGATTGAATTCGTAGGCGCCGCGGCGCACGTAGAGCGGCTGCAGATCGGGCTTCAGGGCCGGCGGCTCGCCCAGATTGATGCCGTGGCCGGTCAGCACCCGCGCCAGTTCCTGCACGTCGCGCTGGCCATAGCCGCCATCGACGCCCAGGGTGTGCAGTTCCAGCAATTCGCGCGCGTAATTTTCATTACCGCGGCCGGCCAGGTTCAGTTCGTTGTCGAGGAAGCGCAGCATCGCCGGATGCTGCGCCACCGCGCCCAGCATGGCGCGGAAGCTGCCCAGCGCGTGCGGGCGCAGCGCGCTTTCTTCGTAATCCGCCAGCATCGCGCGGATGTAGCTTTTGTACTGGAATACGCTGAAGTGGTTGAACCAGAACCAGGTCATTTGCTCGCGCAACTGCGCCCGTGAATACAGCGCGCGCAGCAAATGCCGCGCGGCCGCCTCGCGCACGCGGCGGTTCAGTTCGCGCGTATAGGCGTCGCGGGCCACGTTGCGGCCTTCCTCGTCGGCCACGGCCTCGGCGGCCTTGCGCTGCGCTTCGACCGCGACCAGGGTTTCCAGCAAGGGCTGGCGCAAGCTGCTGCAGGCGGCAAGCTGAGCCTCGGCTTCTGCGGGCAGTTCCGCGCCGGCCTGCGCATCGAGCTGCAGCGCGATATAGCCGGCGCTGCCCAGGCGCGTGGCTAGCGCCAGTTCGGCATCACTGACGCCCCAACTCAGGCGATCGACCAGACGGTAAGAAGGCAGGGCGGCACGCGCCGGCGCAAGCCCCGCCAGCCATAGCGCGGGCATGCCGGCCACCGCCCGCAACACGCGGCGGCGCATGGGGGAAGTTGGGGCAGGGCGTGGCGGTTGCGTCATTTGTGCGGTGTTGCGGCGAAAAGCGTACGGCTGCTTCGACGCGTACAGCATGACAATGTTTCCTTGCGCCCGCCCTGCAGCGGGGCATGGAGTGCGCGCACGCAAACGCTAGGCGCGCGCGCGACGCAGCATGCGGCGTGCCGCCAGCGTGGCCGCCGCGGTCGCGCCGGCGCCCCAGCACAGGTCGATCAGCGTGACGTGCCAGGGCCAGTCACGCAGGGTGGCCTGGTTGGTCAGATCGTAAGTGCCGTAGCACACCAGGCCGAACAGCGCGGCGCGCAGTGCCGCGGCGCGCCAGCCATCGGCCGGCGCAGCGGGTTGCACGGCGAATACCACCACGCCCGCGATGTACAGCAGGTAAAAAGCCAGCGCGGCCACGGCGTCCACCTTTTCCGCGAGCAGGTGCGACAAGGCCGGCTGGTACAGGCGCGGCGACATCACACCCAGCCACACGGCATCGAGCGGCAGGAACACCGCGGCCACCAGCGCCCCGGCGTACAGGTGGCGGCGCAACGCGCCGCTTGCAGTTGGTTCGGGCGCCGGCTTCATTGCAGGCGGTAACTGAGTTTGCGTTGACCCTGCACGAGGGCGTCCAGCCCCACCCACTCGCCGTCCTCGGCATACCAAACGTCCACCGGGCTGGCCGCTCCGGTAATGCGCCAGGTCTGCGCGCGCACCGGTGTGCCGCGTACGTCCACCTGGGCGCTGCCGGCGGGCGCGATGTGCACGGTTTCGATCTGGCCGGTTTGCGGATTGAGCAGACGCGACTGCGCGCGCATGGCGCCGTTCCAGTAGGCAAAGCTCATGACGCAGCCGGCCGCAAGTTGCGGCTCGGCGGGCGCGCCGCCGGCCGGCGTATCGACCGCTATGCGCAAACCGTTGCCGGCCGGCTCGGCCAGCACCCGCGAGCGGCGGCCGTCCTGGTCGGTACTGGAAACCAGCCCGGCCAGACAGTTGCCTTCCCAGCGCTCGCGCGCCTCGTGGCGATAACGGAATACCGGTATGCCCAGAAATTTGACCAGATAGTCGGCTTCGCTGGACAGCACGCGCGTGCCGGCGGCATCCGCCGGCGTGAGGCTATAGCGGTGCCGGCCTATGGGCTTGCCGTCCAGCGTCACGGCAAAATCCCAGACGCGCGCGCCGGCCGCCGTGCCTTGCAGGTCCGCCTGTGCGGCCCCGGCCAGCAGCGCGACCGCAACGCCTGCACCTAGCCCGCGCATGTTTTTCCCGTAGCCCGCGGCAGCCCGGGCCAGAACGCATTGGTACGGCGCACGTAGTCGCGGTAGCCGGGGCGGCGCTGGGCGATGTCCTTTTCCAGCAGCGTGACGCCGGATACACGCAGCAACAGCAAGCTCATGAGGAGCGGCGACAACAAGCTCCAGGCGCCGCCGCCGGCCACGGCCATGAGGCCCAGGCCCCACCACACGCAGGCTTCGCCGAAATAGTTGGGATGGCGCGTATACGCCCACAGGCCGCGGTCCATGACCTGGCCGGCATTGGCGGGGTCGCGCAGAAAGTGCGCCATTTGCCGGTCGGCCACGGCCTCGAACAGGATGCCGAACAGGCACAGGGCGGCGCCCAGGGCGTCCAGCACGCCCGGCGCGCTGCGGCTGGCCATGCCGGCCAGCACCGGGAAACTGACGATCCAGGCCAGCAGCGCCTGCAGGCCGAACACCAGATACAGGCTGCGCCAGCCGAAGGCCGCGCCGTGCTGCGCGCGCATGGCGGCGTAGCGGCGGTCTTCGCCGTGCCCCCAGTTGCGCCAGGTGATGTAGATGCCGAGCCGCAGCGCCCACAGGCACACCAGCCCCAGCATGAGCGCCCCGCGCATGCCCGCGTGCGGACTGGCGGCGGCGTAAATGAGCCCCGCCGCGGCGATGAACAGTGGCCAGTAGCGGTCGGCCAGGCTGGCGTCGCGCCGCGCCAGACTGAGCGTCCAGACCACCAGCGCAAGCACGCCGAGCAAGCAGAGCGCAATCATGGCCGGCACGCACAGGTGGTAATAGGCGTTCATGTCTATGCCTCCTCGGTCAGGGCGGATGCGGAACGGGGGTGCGGCGGCGCCGGCGCGTAGCCGTCGTAGCGGGTGGCGAGCCAGCCCAACAGCGGCAACATGAAGCACCAGCCGGCCGCCAGTGCAAACAGTGCGGCCTGCATATCGACAAATTGCGCGGCGCCCAGGCGCACGCCGGCCAGGAATGACGCCGGCCCGCCCAGCAGCCCGCACAAGGCGGCGACCAGCGGACGGTTTCTGATCCAGCGCATGCTCACGTTCAGCGCGCAGGCCAGCAGCGCCCACAGCGCGATCAGCCAGTAGGGCGGCAGGAAGGCGTAAGGCTGGCCGGATGCATAGATCACGTCGCCGGCCGGCAGGCGCAACATTTCGTAGGCCAGGCCTGTGAGCGTCAC
>JAEUNN010000812.1 GCA_016791085.1 Rhodocyclaceae bacterium
CCGGGCAGCGACACCGAAGACAGCGCCACCATGCGCATCAATTTCATCACGCTGGTTATCGTGCTCATGATAGGCACGGCCTCGCTGCCGCACATCCTGATGCGCTACTACACCACGCCCAGCGTGCAGGAGGCGCGCGAATCGGTGTTCTGGTCGCTGCTGTTCATCTTTCTGCTGTACGTGACGGCACCGGCCTACGCGGTATTCGCGAAATGGGAGGTGTACAACAATCTGGTGGGTACCCATATCGCCAACCTGCCGGCCTGGATAGCGTCCTGGGGCAAGGTCGGCCTGGTCAAGGTGTTCGACATCAACGGCGACGGCGTTCTGCAACTGGCCGAGCTGACTTTGGATACCGACGTGATCGTACTGGCCACGCCGGAAATCGCCGGGCTGCCGTATGTCGTGTCCGGTCTGGTTGCGGCGGGCGGCCTGGCGGCCGCGCTATCGACCGCCGACGGTTTGCTGCTTACCATCGCCAGCGCGCTGTCGCACGACACCTACTACAAGATTATCGATCCCAGCGCGTCCACGCAGCGCCGCCTGGTAATCTCCAAATCCCTGTTGCTGCTGGTGGCGGTGGTGGCGGCATTCATGGCCACGCGCCGCCCCGAACACATCCTGTTCATGGTCGGCCTGGCATTTTCGGTCGCCGCGGCAACCTTTTTCCCGGCCCTGGTGTGCGGGGTGTTCTGGAAGCGCGCAAACAAGTGGGGCGCCGTGCTGGGCATGTTGAGCGGGCTGGCCGTTACCGTGTATTACTGCGTGCTCACGCATCCGTTTTTCGGCGGCTCGATGGCCAGCGCCTGGTTCGGCATCAGTCCCATATCGGCCGGCATATTCGGCATACCGGTAGGCTTTATCGTGCTGGTCGTGGTGAGCCTGGCCACGCGCGCGCCGGATGCGCAAACGCTGGAAATGGTGGAGCGCGTGCGCTATCCCGCCGAAATCGAATTGGCGCCGCATTCGCGCGCACCCTGAAGCCGGCCGGGAGCCGGGGATTTTTGCGCGCGGCTCTGGGCTTTGCGCCGCGGTATTGGTAGAATGCCGGCCTTCCGGAGAGGTGGATGAGCGGTTTAAGTCGCACGCCTGGAAAGCGTGTTTAGGGTAATACCCTAACGCGGGTTCGAATCCCGCCCTCTCCGCCAGCCAAAACGGGCCCCACTACGGGGCCTTTTTTGTTTTGCCGGGCCGCCGTTGCGCCGGCAGGCCGCAGGGCCCGCGGTGCCGGGTTGGGCGGTTGGCCGGCGCGCGAATTCGAGCGAAGTCCGGCGCCAGTCGCTGGCGATCGGCCGACTGCGGTTCGATCAGGCCGTCCCGGTATAGGGTCCTGACTGTGGGTGCCGCCCGGGCTCCGAAAAATCGAAACTGTCCAGTCCCGGATATTGCGAAAAGTCGAATTCGCACACACTGAACAGGTCGAGCAGTTCGCCCCGCCCGGACACCTTTGACTTGCGCGCCGCGTTGGCCAGGTAGTTGCGTACGGTCTGATGCGATAGGCCCAGATAGCGGGCGATTTCCTTGTTCGACAGGCCACGTTCGAGCAGTGGGATGATGCGGCGCTCCTGCGGCGCGAGGAGCCGGTACAGCATGGTGACCGCCGATGCTTCGGGAGGTGCGGCGCTGCGCTTGGCGCCCGTGCGCGCCGGTTCGGGCGGCGGTTTGTTGGCAGCGGGCCGTAGCCGTGCGGCAATTTCGAGTGCGGCTTCGACCAATACGTCAAGGCTTTCCTGTTTCGACACGAAGCGCTCCGCACCGGCGCTCATGGCGGCGAGCATCGAGCGGTGATCGTCGCAAGCGCTGAACATGACGACCCGCGAGCGCGCGCACGCGGCACGGA
>JAEUNN010000816.1 GCA_016791085.1 Rhodocyclaceae bacterium
ACGTGGATGGTGAAATCCGCACTGCCCTCGGGCAGCGCGAAATAGCGATGCGAATTGGCAAAAAAATGCAGCGGCTCGAATTTCGTGTCGACCAGCACCGCGGGCGGACCATGCGCCGCGATGGCGGTCAATGCCGCGGACAGTAGTTGCTTGCGTTGGGTCATGCCCGCCGGTTTTTCCATTGCCGGAGCGCTCACGTTTATCAAGGGCGTCTGACGAAATGCCCGATCCGCCTGGCCACCCGCCAGGTTGCGCCGCCGATACAGCTTGTTGCTGGAATCCACGGCGGCGAAACCGGACGAATTCACCCCCACCGACTCGGACCGGCCCAGCAGCAACAGGCCGTCAGGACGCAGCGCGTACTGGAAGGTGCGCAGCAGTTCGGTCTGCTGGGTGGGCGTGAAATAAATCAGCAGATTGCGGCAACTTACCATGTCGAGGTTGATGAAGGGCGGGTGCGCGATCACGTCGTGGCGCGCAAACACACAACATTCGCGCAGCCTGGGCGCAACGCGCCAGAGCTTTCCCTCTTGCTGCATGAAGCGCGCACAGCGCTCGCTGCCCAGAGCCACGACTTCGCTCGCGGAATACAGGCCTGCACGCGCCTGATCCAGCCCTTCCGGATCGATGTCGGTGGCGAATATGCGCAGCAGCGCGGGGTCCAGTTCCGGACCCTGAATTTCCGCCACCAGCATGGCGAGCGAATAGGCTTCTTCACCGCTCGCGCAGCCGGGCACCCAGATACGCAGCGGGACGCCGTCAGGCTTGCGCGCGAGCAGGTGGCGCAATGCCGCTTCGCAGGCCGCGAATGCCGCGCCGTCGCGAAAGAACGCCGATACCGAAATCAGGAAAGCTTGCTGCAGCCGCAACAATTCCTCGGGTTCGCGGCGCACGTAGTCCAGATATTCGGGCACGGTATGCAGCCCCAGGCCCAGATAGCGGCGCGTGGCCTGGCGCCGCAAGGTGCTTTGCTTGTAGCGCTGCAGGTCGATGCCGGACGCGCGCGTGACCATGTCCAGCAGATCGGCGAACGAGGCATCGTGCACTTGCGCGGATGCGCGCGGCGCCAGCGGCAGACGGTTCAGTTCGTCATTGAGCCAGGCCGCGATCTGCTCGACGCTGCCCACGTGATCGGCGGCACCGGCGGCGATGAGCGCGTCCGGCATGCCACGCTGCAAAGCCTGTTCCGGCAGTTGTGCGATCACCACGCCGCCGCCGCGGCGCATGACCGCGGCGCCCTCGGCACCGTCGCGTCCGGCACCGGACAGCACGATGCCTACCGCACGCGCCCCCAATTCGCCCAGCGAGCGGAACAGGCGGTTTACCGACGGCGCGATCAAACTGTCCGCGGCCGGCGCCAGCAGCGCCAGCGTGTCGCCCCCCACGATGACGTCAAACCCGGGTGGCGTCACATAGACGTGGCCGGCGCACAAGGGCGCGCCGTCGGTGGCAAGCTCCACCGTAAGCCGGCAACCCTGGGCCAGCAGGGCGGTCATCTGGGTATCCGCGCCGGCGCCCTGATGATGGGCAACGATATAGGCGATGGGCCGGCCGGGTTCGAGTGCCTGCAAGAGCGGCCGCAAGGAATGCAATCCGCCGGCCGACGCGCCTATGCCTACGACCAGAACCGAGCCGGAGTCGTTGCACTCCATCTGCGCCCCCCTGCACAAGTAATTTCTATAGGTTTGATGAGATTCATGATAACGCGCAGCGCGCCCACGCGTGGCGCAGGTCTGACCGGGAATGCCGCGCAAGTCGCAGGCCCGCCGCGCGCACTGGCGCGCCCCGCGTTGTGCTGCCAGGACGGCACGGCGGCACATCGGTTTTTTGCCGCCGGGCTGCACCCGGCGCTTTCGATACCGGGCGCGCCGCCACGCGGCGAGCGCGCGACCGGCGGATTTGCCACACGCCACGGCGGCGACGCCGGCACGGCGCAGCGCCGCACACGTCCCCCGGCACACACAGTGTCATATTCCGGCCAATACATCTTACTCCAGTTGACAAAAATCAAGCCGGACTAAAATAAACGTGCAAGCACGCGCAAAGCCCAATTTCGTTCTGCCTGCGGCGCGCAGCACCGGCCGGCCGCCGGCCGCGCACCGACGCATGCCGGCAGAACTCGCCGTGCAGGGAGTTCACGATGGCCGACATGCAGTTTCTGAGTTATTCCTGCGCCGCCTGCCCGCACGCCGGGCAAGCGGCAAATCACATCAACCGCTTGTTGCAGCAGCGCGGCGTTGCGGAACCCCGCTGCGCCCTGGGGGTTGCCCTCTGCACGCCCGAGGCGGTACGCGACACCCTGAGCGGCAGGCCGGTGATGGCCATAGATTCCTGTCCCTGCGAATGCGTCAAGCGCACCCTGATGCGTAATGGCGTCATGCCGGCCCAGCATTGGCGCATCGACGCCTATGGCCTGGCCGACGACGCCGACGGCAAATTCGACGCGTCGCTGGCGGCGGCCGTCGCCACCGAAATATCCGTCGAGGCGGAGGCCTTGCTGGCCCGCCACTTCAGCTGAGCCCGCCCCCCGCCCCGGCCGCAACCGTGCGGGCCGCGCACCGGCCATGTCGCGCGGGCGCCGGGCACGCGCCGGCGCGCCCTTGCGCGCCATCGCGCCCTGCACGGGATGATCGCCAAACGCGGGTTCAAAGTCATTGATAAATTCTTGTGGCCGCGCGGCGCGCGCACAGAAGCGCCTGCGCCCGGCGAAAATGCGCCGCAGCGGCCGGCGCCGAAGCGCCGCCATGAGCCGCCTGCGCTGCGGCAGCAAGGCCGCGCCGACGCTGCGCGGCCGGACCCGGTGCGCACTGCGGAACACGCAGGGCGCTGTATGCATACGGCCCTTGTGTATCCTATGCCGCGCGCGATGGAAACATTCTGCAATCGCCGCAATGCCGCCGCAAAAGCCCCGTGACGGGAGGGCGTTAGCATGGCGGCAGTCCGCTACCGGTCCGGCATGGCATGAAGAAAGGCAACATGGAGACCAAGCAATCCGGCCCCGCCGAACCCGCTGCAGCGCCGCGCAAATGGCGCCGCGCCGCCCTGCTAGTGCTGGTGCTGGGCGCGGTTGGCGCCGGCGTCTGGTACTACCGCAGCCATACCGGCAACGACCCGGCTGCCACGGGCGCCGCCACGCCGGCGGGCCGCAAAGGCGGCAAGGGCCATTACGACATGGCGTCGCGGCCACAGCCGGTGTCGGCGCAGCCCGCCCAGCGCCGCGACATGGATGTGCAGCTGGCGGCGCTGGGCACCGTGACGGCACGCAACCTGGTCAATGTGAAAAGCCGCGTGGATGGCCAGTTGCTGCGCGTAATGTTCCGCGAGGGGCAGTTCGTGAAGAGCGGCGACCTGCTCGCGGAAATCGACCCGCGCCCGTTCCAGGTGCAGGTGGATCAGGCCGCCGGCCAGTTGGCACGCGACCAGGCGCTGTTGCAGAACGCCCGGCTGGATCTGGACCGCTACCGCATGCTCAAGGCCCAGGATTCCATCGCGGCGCAGCAGGTGGACACCCAGGAAGCACTGGTGCGGCAGTACGAAGGCACGGTGCTGGCGGATCGCGGCCAGCTCGATTCGGCGCGCCTGCAGCTCAGTTTCACGCGTGTCACGGCGCCGGCCGCCGGTCGCGTGGGTCTGCGCCAGGTGGACCCCGGCAACATGGTCAATGCCAACGACACCAGCCCGATCGCGGTGATCGCCCAGACGCGCCCGATCAACGTGATTTTCCCGCTGCCGCAGGACGACCTGCCGCGCGTGCTGGCGCGCACGCGGGCCGGCGCGGCGCCGGTCGTGGAGGCCTATGACCGCGAAGGACGCACGCTGCTCGGCAAGGGCGTGCTGCTTACCGTGGATAACCAGATCGACACCACCACCGGCACGGTCAAACTCAAAGCCGAATTTCCGAATGCCGACGACGTGCTGTTCCCCAACCAGTTCGTGAATGTGCGCCTCAATGTCGAACACCTGAGCGGCGCCACCGTGGTGCCCAGCGCGGCGATACAGCGGGGTGCGCCCGGCACCTATGTGTATGTCGTGAAGGACGATGCCACGGTGGGCGTGCGGCCGGTCAAACTGGGCCCGGTACAGGGCGAAATCAGCGTGGTTGCCGAAGGATTGCAGCCTGGCGAACAGGTCGTGACCGACGGCACCGACAAGTTGCGCGACGGCGCCAGGATCGAAATCGCCGCGCGCGACGGGCCGCCCACGGGCGCCACGGGCGCGCCGGAACGCCGCCGCCCGGAACATCGCCGGCGCGACGGCCAGGCCGGCGCGGACGGGTCCGCCGCTGCCCAGCCGGCGGCGCCCAAGTGAGCCGCGGCCGGCAGCGCGGCAGCACGCGGCGCGCAGCATGAGTGCCGGCCTGCCGGCGGGCGGCGGCGCATGAACCCGTCGCGCCTTTTCATCCTGCGGCCGGTCGCCACCACGCTGCTCATGTTCGCCATCCTGCTGGCCGGCGCGCTGGCCTACCGCCAGTTGCCGCAGTCCGCCCTGCCCCAGGTCGATTACCCGACCATACAGGTAAGCACGCTGTACCCCGGCGCCAGTCCGGACGTGACCACCTCGTCCATTACCGCGCCGCTGGAGCGCCAGTTCGGGCAAATGCCCGGGCTGGTGCAGATGTGGTCGGTCAGTTCGGGCGGCGCGTCGGTCATCACGCTGCGCTTCGAACTCGGGCTGGCGCTGGATTCGGCCGAACAGAGCGTGCAGGCGGCCATCAATGCGGCGGCCACTTTCCTGCCCACCGACCTGCCGGCTCCGCCCGTCTATGCCAAGGTCAATCCGGCCGACGCGCCGGTGCTCACGCTGGCGCTGTCCTCGGACACGCTGCCGCTCATCCAGGTGCAGGATTTGGCCGACACCCGCATCGCACAGAAATTGTCGCAAATGCCCGGCGTAGGCCTGGTAAGCCTGGCCGGCGGCGCCAAGCCGGCGGTGCGCGTGCAGGTCAATCCCAAGGCGCTCGCGGCGCTCGGGCTGCAACTCGAAGACGTGCGCCAGGCCATCGCGGCGGCCAATGTGAATCAGGCCAAAGGCGGCTTCGACGGCCCCACGCGCGCAGCCTCCATCGCCGCCAACGACCAGTTGAAAAGCGCCGCCGATTATCGCGATCTGATCATCGCCTACCGCAATGGCGCGCCCATACGCATGTCCGATCTGGCGACCCTCGTGGACGACGCGGAAAATTTGCGGCTTGCCGCCTGGAGCAACACGCGGCCGGCCATCGTGATGAACGTGCAGCGCCAGCCCGGTGCCAACGTGATCGAAGTGGCCGACCGCATCAAGGACTTGCTGCCGCAGTTGCAGGCGGCGCTGCCGCCGGCCGTGAAACTGGAACTGTTGTCGGACCGCACGGTAACCGTGCGCGCCTCTGTCGCCGACGTGCAGACCGAACTGGCGGTATCCGTGGCCCTGGTCGTGCTGGTGATTTTCCTGTTCCTGCGCAATCTGCGCGCGACCTTCATTCCCAGCGTGGCGGTGCCTCTGTCCTTGATCGGCACTTTCGGCGTCATGTACCTGGCCGGGTTTTCGATCAACAACCTGACCCTCATGGCGCTCACCATCGCGACCGGTTTCGTCGTGGACGACGCCATCGTGATGATAGAGAACATATCGCGTTACCTCGAACGCGGCGACTCGCCGCTCGAGGCCGCGCTGGCCGGCGCCGGGCAGATCGGCTTCACCATCGTGTCGCTCACCATTTCGCTGGTGGCGGTGCTCATTCCGCTGTTGTTCATGGGCGACGTGGTCGGTCGCCTGTTCCGCGAATTTGCCATTACGCTGGCCGTGGCGATACTGATATCGGGCTTGGTGTCGCTCACGCTCACGCCCATGCTGTGCGCGAAATTGCTGCGCCGCCACGACGAACAGCGCGAAGGCCGCCTGGGCGCGGCCAGCGCGCGCCTGTTCGAGCGCGTGGTGGCCCGCTACGACCGCGCTCTGGCCTGGGTGCTGGACCATTCCGGGCTTACCTTGCTGGTCGCCGTGGCCACGCTGTTCCTGACCGTGCTGCTGTATGTGATCGTGCCCAAGGGCTTTTTCCCGCTCCAGGATACCGGCATCATCCAGGGCATTACCGAGGCGCCGCAGTCCATTTCTTTCGCCGCCCTGCGCGAGCGCCAGCTGGCACTGGCCGAGGCGCTGCTGCAGGACCCGGCGGTAGAGAGCGTGTCGTCCTACATAGGCGTGGACGGCGTGAATGCCACGCCCAACGTGGGACGCATGGCCATCGTGCTGAAACCGCACGGGCAGCGCGCGCACGACATCGTGTCCATCATGGCCGGGCTGCGCCAGCGCGCCCAGGACGCAGGAGGCATCGCGCTCTACCTGCAGCCGGTGCAGGACCTCACCATAGAAGACCGCGTGAGCCGCACGCAATACCAGTTCACGCTGGACGCCGTGAATGGCGACGAACTGGCCGCATGGACCGACAAGCTGGTGACGCAACTCAACGCGGTGCCGCAACTGGCCAATGTCGCCTCCGATCTGCAGAACCGCGGCCTGCAGGCTTACGTGCGCATAGACCGGGCCAGCGCCGGACGCCTGGGCATCACGCCCGGCGCCATAGACGCGGCGCTCTACAACGCTTTCGGCCAGCGCCTCGTGTCCACCATATTCACGCAAACCAGCCAGTACCGCGTGGTGCTCGAAGTCGGGCCGGAATTCCGCCTGGGGCCGCGCGCCATCGAACAGCTGCATCTGACCTCGGCATCCGGCACGCAGGTGCCGCTGTCGGCCGTGGCCAGCGTGGAAGAAAGCTATGCGCCGCTTGCCATCAATCACCTGGGGCAATTTCCGGCCGCCACGATTTCTTTCGACACCGCGCCGGGCGCCTCGCTGGGCGACGCGGTCGCCGCCATCGAAGCCGCAGCGCGCGACATCGCCCTGCCGGTGTCGGTACATATGCAGTTTCAGGGTGCCGCGCTGGCGTTTCGCGGCGCGCTGGCAAACCAGTTGTGGCTGATTCTTGCCGCCGTGCTCACCATGTACATCGTGCTGGGCGTGCTGTACGAAAGTTTCATCCACCCGGTCACCATCCTGTCCACGCTGCCTTCGGCCGGCATAGGCGCGCTGCTGGCGCTCACCCTGACGAATCAGGATTTGGGCGTGATCGGCATCATAGGCATCATCCTGCTGATCGGCATCGTGAAGAAAAACGCCATCATGATGATCGACTTCGCGCTGGATGCCGAGCGCAATCAGGGCCTCGCGCCGCGCGCCGCGATCCATCAGGCCTGCCTGCTGCGCCTGCGTCCCATCCTGATGACCACCATGGCGGCGTTGCTGTCGGCATTGCCGCTCATGCTGGGCAGCGGGGTGGGCTCGGAACTGCGCCATCCGCTCGGCATCACCATGGTGGGCGGCCTCATCGTGAGCCAGCTGCTCACGCTATTCACCACGCCGGTCATCTATCTGGCGTTCGACAAGCTGGCCCGGCGCGCCTCCGGCCGCAGCGCGGCGGCCGCGCGCGCCTCATGAACATTTCGCAGCCCTTCATCGAACGCCCGGTGGCCACCACGCTGCTCACGCTGGCCATCGCGCTGGCCGGGCTGCTGGCGTTCCGCGTGCTGCCGGTGGCGCCCCTGCCGCAGGTGGAATTTCCGACCATCGTGGTAAGCGCCGCGCTGCCCGGCGCCAGTCCGGAAACCATGGCCGCCACCGTCGCGACCCCGCTGGAGCGCGCGCTGTCGCGCATCGCCGGGGTGAGCGAAATGACTTCCACCAGCACGCTCGGCAATACGCGCATCGTGCTGCAGTTCGACCTGGACCGTTCCATAGACGGTGCCGCGCGCGACGTACAGGGCGCCATCAACGCGGCGCGCGCGCTGCTGCCGTCGGGCTTGCCCGGCAATCCGAGCTACCGCAAGGCGAATCCGGCCGATTCTCCGGTCATGATCGTGGCGCTCACCTCGCCTACCTATACGCGCGGGCAAATGTACGACGCGGCCACCACGGTGCTGGCGCAAAAAATCGCCCAGGTGTCCGGGGTGGGCCAGGTCACGGTGGGCGGCGGCGCGCTGCCGGCGGTGCGCGTGGAACTCAATCTGCCGGCGCTCAATAGCGCCGGCATGAGCCTGGAGTCGGTGCGCAACACCATCGCCGCGACCAATGCCAACCGCCCCAAAGGCTACGTGGAACTGGGCGAGCGGCGCTGGCAGATAGGCGCCAACGACCAGGCCAAAACCGCCGCCGAATACGCGCCGCTGGTGCTGGCCTACCGCAACGGCGCGGCGCTGCGGCTGGCCGACGTGGCGGAAGTGAACGATTCGGTGCAGGACATACGCAACGCCGGCACCACCAACGGCAAGCCGTCGATCCAGATGCTGGTGTATCGCCAGCCCGGCGCCAACATCATAGAAACCGTGGAACAGGTCAAGGCGCTGCTGCCCCAGCTCGCGGCCTCGATTCCGGCCGGCATGGACGTGCGCGTGGTGATGGAACGCACCACCACCATACGCGCCTCCCTGCACGAAGTGGAACGCACCCTGCTGCTGTCGGTGGCGCTGGTCATCATGGTGGTGTTCCTGTTCCTGCGCCGCGCGCGCGCCACGCTGATTCCGGCCATTGCCGTGCCGGTGTCGCTGCTGGGCACGTTCGGGGTGATGTACCTGTGCGGCTACAGCATAGACAACCTGTCGCTCATGGCGCTCACCATTTCGACCGGCTTTGTCGTGGACGACGCCATCGTGGTGCTGGAAAACGTGACGCGCCACATCGAAGCCGGCGAACATCCGCTCGCGGCCGCGCTGGCCGGCGCGCGCGAGGTCGGTTTCACGGTGCTGTCCATGAGCCTGTCGCTGATCGCCGTATTCATACCGGTGCTGCTCATGGGCGGCATCATCGGCCGCCTGTTCCGCGAATTCGCGGTGGTGCTGTCGGTGGCCATCCTGGTGTCCCTGGTGGTGTCGCTCACCACCACGCCCATGCTGTGCGCGCGCTGGCTGCGCCCGGACACCCACCCACGCGGGCGCCTGGACCATCTGTTCGAGCGCGGCTTCACGCGCCTTGCCGCCGGCTACGAGCGCAGCCTGGGCGCCGCGCTGCGCCATCCGCTGCTCATGCTGCTGTTGCTGTTCGCCATCGTGGCGCTCAACGTGCGGCTGTACATCGCCGTGCCCAAAGGCTTTTTCCCGCAGCAGGACAATGGCCTCATGGTGGGCAGCATACAGGCCGATCAGGGCGTGTCCTTCCAGGCCATGCGCGTCAAGGTGGACCAGCTGGCGGCCGTGGTGGCGGCCGACCCGGCCGTGGAAACCGTGGCGGCCTATACCGGCGGCAGCCAGCGCAACGGCGGCTTCATGTTCGTGGTGCTCAAGCCGCAGGCGGAACGCCGCGCCACGGCCGACCAGGTGGCCACGCGCCTGCGCGGCAAGACTGCGCACGTGCCGGGCGCGGCGCTATTCCTGTCGGCGGCGCAGGATTTGCGCGTGGGCGGCCGTTCTTCCGGCGCGCAGTTTCAATTCACGCTGCAATCCGACGATCTGACCGACCTGCGCGCCTGGGAGCCGCGCGTGCGGCAAATGATGAGCGGCCTGCGCGAACTGACGGACGTGAATACCGACGAGCAGGACCGCGGCCTGCAGAT
>JAEUNN010000823.1 GCA_016791085.1 Rhodocyclaceae bacterium
TTTGCCCTTGTAGGCCCATTGTTTCTTGCCGTCGTCGCGCGTGATCACGCTGTAGTCGCCGCTGGCCTTGTCCATTTCGCTGGCATAGAGGGGCGGCCAGTTTTCCGCGCATTTGCCGTTGCAGACGCTCTTTCCGCTGCCTGCCGCGTCCTTGTCGAACATGTACAGGGTCATGCCGCCGGCACCGGTCAGTACGCCGTCCTCGATTTTTGCCGGCGGCGCCATGGTGGTGCAGGCGGCGGCCAGCAGGGCGGCGGCGGACAGGGCGATCAGGGTTTTGTTCATGGGCTTTTCTCCGAAATGTGCAGGATTGCAAAGCGGTGAACACCCGGCACGGGGCTTTTATTCCAGCCCAGGCAAAATATTTTTTCGCGCGCTGCGCCCCGGGGTGGGCGGCGCGCACGGCAGAGCGGGCGCCCGGCGGTCGGGCCGGCCCGGTCAGGGCTGGTAAGGATTGACCAGTTCGTCGATCACGCGGTGCAGGGCCGCGCGTATCTGTTGTTCGGTGCATTCCATCAAGACGGCGTCTTCCAGGGCGTCCTGGGCCACCTGGCGCAATTCGTCCAGGTTTTCGCGCAGCACCTTGATTTTTTCGGTGCAACTGATGACGGAACCGTCGGCACGCCGCCAGATGATCCGGGTGTCCGCGTCGGCGGGCGTATCGGTGCGGGAAGGTGCGGACATGAGGCGTATCGGACTTGCTGTCGATGTTAGGTGGGGTGGGTCGGCCGCCGCGTCCGGCGCGGGGGCGCGTGTTCAGCTCTTCCAGTGCGGCGGCCAGGTTTTGCTACAGACCGGCAGGGCCTGGAAGCGTTCTATCCAGGCGGCAAGTTTCGGCCCCAGGGCGCAATTCCAGTCGAGTTGCGGGCGCCGCAATTCCATGCGCCGGGCCAGCGCGATCAGCGGGAATATCGTGTAATCGACCGCGCCCAGTTCGCCGGCGAACCAGTCGCCCGTCAGCATGGACTCGAAACGGCCCAGTTCTTCGGCAAAACTGCCGCGCGCCGCATCGATTACGGCGTCGTCCCATTGTTCTTTGGGCGTGAACAGAATTTGCGCGACCATGCGCTCCAGCGCCTCGGCGAGGTAGCCGTCGGCTTCGCGTATCATGCGGCGGGCAGTGGCACGCGCGCGCAATTCGCGCGGCAGCAGCGGATGGAAAGGATAGGCGTCCTCCAGGTAGTCGACGATCGCGGCCGATTCGTAAATCGCAAAACCTTCGTCCACGAGCGCCGGCACCTTGTGGCGCGGATTGATGGCGAGGAACTCCGGCTTCAGGTGATCGCCGGCGCCGAATGAAAGCAGTTTCAGTTCGAACGGTATGGATTTGTGTTCGAGCGCGAGCCATACGCGCCAGGAATATGGGGAACCGGAACCGTAATAAAAGGTGATCGGCATGGGCATCTCCACCGCGCGAAAGCTCACAGTGTACTTCAGGCGGGCTAATGCATCCATGCCGGGGGGCATAGGCCCGGCGCGTCCTTGCCGTATGGCGCGGACCGCGCGCGCTGTGCAGCGGTACGCCGGGGCGGCGCATACTATATGCCGGCAGCGTTGGACACGCCGTATGCCGCGCGCCATGGCGGCCGCGCCGATAGCTCAGCGGGATGGTCCCGGCCGCCGCGGCAAGGCGGCGTCTGGCGTTCCAAATGGGGAGCATGGCGTGCCATGGTTCGCCGCAGGCGCCAACGACCGGCCATGACTCCGCCGCATGCCTGTCCCCCGCCGCCCGAGCCCGCGCCGCCGGAGCCGTGGCGCCTGGTGCAGCCGACCGAAATCGACCGCCGCATCGCGCGCCATGCCGCTGCGGCCATCGCGCTCACGCTGGCCGAAGCGGCCATTCCTTCGCCCTTGCCGGGCATCAAGCCCGGCCTTGCCAATATCATCACGCTGGTGGTGGCCGTGCGCTGGGGTTGGCGCGAGGCGGTGTGGGTAAATTTGCTGCGCGTGCTGGCCGGTTCATTGCTGCTGGGCAATTTTCTGGCGCCGGGGTTTTTCCTCAGCCTTGCCGGCAGTCTGGCCAGTCTGGCCATGCTGGGCCTCACGCTGCGCCTGCCGCCGCGCTGGTTCGGCCCGGTCACGCATAGCGTCGCGGCGGCGTTTGCGCACATTGCCGGCCAGCTTTTGCTGGCGCGCTTGTGGCTGGTTCCCCATGACGGCGTGTTTTTGCTGGCACCCCTGTTCGCCTGCGCGGCGCTGCTGTTCGGACTCGCCAATGGCTTGGCCGCGGCGCGCCTGCTGCAGCCGCCGGCACGCCAGGCCGGGCAGCCGCGCTATGATGTGCCGACCTGATCCTACATCCGCACATGTCCGCCAACATATGCCTCGCCTGGACCGGCGCATCCGGTCTGCAGTACGGCCTGCGCACGCTGCAGTGCCTGATCGAAGCCGGCTGCCACGTGCAGTTGCTGTATTCGCAGGTCGCCCAGGTGGTGGCGCGGCAGGAACTCGATTTCACGCTGCCGGCACGCGCGGCCGAGGCGCAGGCCCTACTGGCCGGGCAATTCGGCGCGGCGCCCGGTCAGCTTGCCGTGTATGGGCGCGACGAGTGGTTTGCCCCGCTTGCGAGCGGCTCCAACCCGCCCGATGCGATGGCCATTTGTCCCTGCAGCATGGGTACGCTGGCCGCCGTGGCGCAGGGCCTGGCGGACCGCCTGATCACACGCGCGGCCGACGTGGTGCTCAAGGAGCGCCGCAAGCTGGTGCTGGTGCCGCGCGAAACGCCGCTGTCGGTAATCCAGCTCGAAAACATGCTGCGCCTGGCGCGCGCCGGAGCGGTGATTTTGCCCGCCGTGCCGGGCTTCTACCACCGGCCGCAAAGCGTGGCCGAAGTCGTGGATTTCGTCGTGGCGCGGGTACTCGATCAACTTGGCGTGCCGCACGATCTGATGGCGCGCTGGGGCGCCGGCCGGCGG